>NZ_JBSGBY010000321.1:0-9670 GCF_053601505.1 Nocardia sp. NPDC004722 | reverse complement strand
ACGAGCAAGAAATGCCACCTGGAGTTCGCGTGTCCTCGGCGGCGGCGAGGGCGGCGGCCGCTGGTTCGGCGGACTCGGGCGGTCGGCTGCCGCGCAACTGCTCTCGCCGTTCGTACGTCAGCGACTGCGTGCGCTGCTGTCACTGCCAACACCCGAAAGTCTGCACGCCGTCACCGAACTCGCCGCTGCGGGTGCGCTTGCCCCGCGCGTGACCCGCACCTTCGCGCTCTCCGAGGCCGCCACCGCCATCGAACACCTCGCCGCCGGGCACTCCCGCGGCAAGTCCGTCATCGTGGTCGGCTGAACCCGGTCAGGGTTTCTGTGCGTGGATCGGGCCGATGCGGCCCGGCGGCCAGATCTTGAACACCGCCTTGCCGCGGATATCCGAGAGCGGGACCGTGCCCTGATACTTGTCTTCGACATGGGCGCGGGAGTCGGCGGACTCGTTGCGGTTGTCGCCCATCACCCACACATTGCCGTCCGGCACCTTGATCGGGCCGAATTCCCGTCCGGTACCGGCACTTCCGGTGTAGGCCAGGCCCGGCCGATACGGAAGGCTGTAATGCGCGTAGGGCTCGTCGAGCGGTTTGCCGTCGACGAGCACCCGGCCCTGCGCATCACAGCACTGCACGGTCTGACCGCCCACCGCGATCACGCGCTTGACCAGATCGTTCTCATCGGGTGGCAGCAGACCGAAGAAGGCGATCGCGTTCTGGATGCCCCGGACCGCGGCATTGCCCGAACGGTGCGAGGTCCAGGCGCGATCCCAGGACGCGGTCGGACCCTTGAACACGATCACCTCGCCCGGCTCCGGATCACCGAAGTCGAAACTCAGCTTCTCCACGTAGATCCGGTCGCCCGTACAGCCCGAGCAGCCGTGCAGCGTCGGCTCCATCGACTGCGACGGAATCACATACGGGCGGCCGATGAACGTGACCACCAGCGCCACGGCCACCAAGGCGATCACGACCAGCATCGGGAATTCCTGCCAGAACGGCCGCTTCTTGCGCTGGCTCTTGCGGCGTCGCCGACGCGGGGACGGCGCGGCCGTGGGCTCCGTGGCCCCGGCGGTGGTCGCCGCCGGGTCGATCATCTCTGGCACGCCCCCAACCTAGCCTGGCCGGGGCTCAGTCTCCCGTGGAACTTGTCTGGAGCACAGCATATTCGGAGGTGAACGCCAGCAGATCGGCGGTCAGACGCGGGCCGTGCGTCAGATAGATGCCGTGCGGGGCATTCTCGTAGACGACCAGTTCGCTGCCCGGAATCAGGTCCGCCTGGCGGCGGCCACCGAACTCCAGGGTGATCGAGGCATCGGCATCACCGTGGATGATCAGGGTGGGCACGTCGATGTCCCGCATCTCGGCGCGGAAGTCCGTCTCCACCACCGCGCGGTTGCATTCGAGAATGGCCTGCAGCGACGTGCCGGAGCCGATGGACGCCATCACACGGTCGCGGGCGATCCCGCTGACCGCGCAGCCGGGCAGACCCTCCCCGATGTACGGATCGGTGTTGTCGCGCAGCCAGGCATCCTGGTGATGCCGCCACGAATCACGCAGCGCGTCGGCCGCTTCGCCGGGGACGCCCGCCGGATTGTCGGGCGTCGCCAGCAGGAACGGCAGGGCCGCGGCCACCAGCACGATCCGGTCGACGCGGGCGCTGCCGTAGCGGGTCAGGTAGCGGACGATCTCACCGCCGCCCATGGAATGGCCGACCAGCATCAGCCCGTGCAGGTTCAGGTGGTCGATCAGATCGGCGAGATCATCGGCGAGAGTGTCGTAGTCGTAGCCCAGCCCCGGATCATCGGAGCGGCCGTGGCCGCGACGGTCGAGCGCGATGGCCCGCATCCCCTGCGCCACCAGATCGGCCATCACGCCACGCGCTTCGATGCTGTCCATCCCGGCCGCCGCGCAGAACAGCACCGGACGTCCGGTGCCCCAATCACGGTAGAACAGCGACGTGCCGGTGCGGGTTTCGATGAAAGGCATTGCGGTGTCTCCTCATTCGTGGTCTTCGGAACGAGGGGAAAGGTATCGGCGCTCCACTGACATCTAGTGTCAGTGGATTGCGGCAGAATCGAATTCATGCGCGCCAGCCGTCTCATGTCGATCCTGCTGCTGTTGCAGACCCGCGACCGGGTGACCGCGCAGGAACTGTCCGAGCAGCTGGAAGTCTCGGTGCGCACGATTTACCGCGATATGGAATCGCTGTCCGCGGCGGGCATTCCCGTCTACGGCGACGCGGGCCACGACGGCGGATACCGCCTCCTCGACGGCTTCCGCGCCCGCCTCAATCTGCTCACCGCCGACGAGGCCGAAGCACTGTTCCTGTCCGGATTGCCCGGCGCCGCCGCCGATCTCGGCCTGGGCGCGATCGTCACCGCCGCCAACCTGAAGGTGATGACCGCCCTGCCGCCCGAACTGCGCGACCGCGCCGGTCGCGTCGCCGAACGCTTCCACCTCGACGCACCCGGCTGGTACACCGCCGCCGAACCGACGCCCTACCTGACCGCCGTCGCCGACGCGGTCTGGAACGAACGCACCCTGCGCTTCAACTACATCCGCTGGGCCACACCGCATCTGGTCACCCGGACCACCGAGCCGCTGGGCCTCGTGCTGAAATCCGGCAACTGGTACCTCGTCGGCCACCACGACGCGCGCCCGCGCACCTACCGGATCTCACGCATCATGGAGTTGCAGGTCCTCGACACCCCGGTCACCCGGCCGCCGGACTTCGAACTGGCCACCTACTGGGCCGGTTACCTCGCCTCCTTCGACCAACGCCGCCACCGCGATTCGGCCCGGATCCGACTGGACGCGGCGACCTTCGAACGTCTGCCCGAACTCTTGGACGCGGCGTCCGCCCAGGGCGCGCGGGACTCGGCGACCGAACCCACCGGCGACGGATACCGCGAAGTCCGCCTGCCCATCGAATCCCTCGATCGGGCGGTGCCCGACATCCTCCGGCTCGGCGCGGGCGCGGAAGTCCTGGCTCCCGAAGACCTGCGCCGCCGACTGTCCGCCGAGGCCGCCGCGCTCGCCCGCCGCTACGAACAACGGTGCGGCGCCGCGGATATCGACCGCGACCAGCCGGATTCGATGACCGGGCGTTAGCGGCGGGTCAGTCCATGCGGCCGTAGATCAGGCGCAGGATCGCCTCGGCGAGGTCGTCGACGTCGCGGGTCAGGTCCTCGCGGGGAGCCGCCGACAATTGCGAGAGGCGGCCGTCGCGCATCAGGGTGACCAGTGCGGCGAGCGTGGCGGCGTCGATGCCCTCGGGGGCCAGCCCGGCCGCCCGGTCACGCTCGATCTTGGCGGCCAGGCCGGTGGTGAAGCGGGTTTGAATGGTCGCCATGAATTCCGTCAGGGGCGGGTAACTGCTGTCGTAGCCCTCGAGGGAACAGACCAGGATCGCGTTGTTGTCGTGCCAGATCTCCGCGGCCCCGGTGAGCTGGGCGCGCAGCAGTTCCCGCTGCGGGCCGGTGGACGGCAGCCACACGTGCGTCTCCGCGTAGCGGTCGCTCACGTCCTCCATCAAGCGCGCGAGCACGGCCTGCTTGGACGGGAAATAGAAGTAGAAGCTGGTGCGCGAGATGCCGGTGGCGGTGGTGATGTCGTCGACCGTGAGGGTGGCCATCGACTTCTTCGTCAGCAGGTGGCGGGTCGCGTCCAGGATCTGGACCTCGCGCTGATCGCCCTTCGACATGGCGCGGCGGCGGACTCCCTCGGTCGTGCCTCGGGTCTGGGTCACCTTGGGTCCGCCCTTCTGTGCCATGACCTCACCATAGAGCGGTTTCCATTCCCGCTGTGGACGTGGTGTCAATCATAATCGACAGTGTGTCGATTTAGTCGTAGAGTCCTCGCAATGACCTCCCCGCTCGAGCCTCGGCGTTCCGTCTCGCCGACCGCGATCGTGCTGACCATGGCCAGCACCGTGTTCCTCCTGGCCATGGCGCAGACGCTGCCCGTGCCCGCGCTTCCCCAGATCGGTCTGCAGCTCGGCGTCTCGGCGACGACCGTCGGCTGGGTGACGACCGCGACCATGCTGGCCGCCTCGGCGCTCACCCCGCTGCTCGGTCGGCTCGGCGATGTCTACGGGCACAAGCCCGTCATCGTGGCGACGCTGGTCGTGACGCTGGCCGGCAGCCTGCTGGCCGCCACCGCGCACAGCATCGACCTGCTGATTGTCGGAAGGGCCTTGCAGGGAGCCAGTTTCGGACTGTTCCCGCTGGCGATCAGTGTGCTGCGGCACGAACTGCCGGCCGAACGGCTCACTGGGGCACTGGCCGTCACCGCCTCGACGCTCGGCGTGGGTAGCGGTGTCGCGCTGGTGGCCACGGGGCTGCTGACGCAGGGCGGCGCGGACTACCGGCGCATCTTCTGGCTGTGCGTCGTGCTGACCGTGGTGGTGCTGGCGCTGGCGTTGTTCACGCTGCCGCGGCGTGCGGGTCAGGGCGGGCGCGTCGACTATCTGGGCGCGGCGGTGCTCGGCCTCGGGCTGGTCTGCCTGCTGCTGCCGATTTCCCAAGGCCACGAATGGGGTTGGGGCAGTGCCCGTGTGATCGGACTGTTCATCGCCTCGGGGGTGGTGCTGGCCGGGTTCCTGGTGTTGCAGTCCAAGCTGCGCTCGCCGCTGGTGTCGACCTCGCTGCTGGCGCATCGACCGGTCGCGGTCACCAATCTCGCCAGCTTCTGCGTCGGCTTCGCGATGTTCAGCGTGTTCCTCGGCGCGACCTACTTCGTGGCCACCCCGCGTGCCCTGGCGGGCTTCGGCTTCGGTGCGTCCGTGCTGCGCACCAGCGTTGCGTTCATGCTGCCCGGCGCGGTGGCCTCGGTGCTGATGGGCCCGATCGCCGGTCGCCTCGTCGGCCGTATCGGCGCTCGCTACGTCCTGCTGCTGGCCGCCGTCATCGGCCTGTGCTCACTGACCTCCCTGGCCGTCCTGCACACCACGAGCGCGGAAGTCATCGCCGCGCTGATCGTCGCGAACTCCGCGATCGCCATCGCCTACGCGGCCATGCCCGCGCTGCTGGTCGCGAACGTGGCACCGCACGAGACCGGCATCGCCAACTCGATCAACTCGATCATGCGGACCGTGGGCGGCGCGATCGGCAGCGCCCTGGTGGTCACCATCCTCACCAGCGACACCCTCGCCCACAAACTCCCCACCGGCGCGGTCGTCGCCCTCCCCGCCGAGGGCGCTTACCGCATCGCCTTCCTCACCGGCGCAGCCTTCTTTGCCCTGGCCGCCCTGCTGGCCGCCTTCGGCCTGGCCAACTCCGGCCGACCCCTCACCCAGCACGAGGTCGAGGAAGACGCCGCCCTGGCCACCGCCGGCGAATTCGCCACCGCCTCCACCAGCCTCTGACCCCACCTTGCCGCCCGAGGCCCGACGCGCCGAAACCTCCTCGGCTCGTTGGCCTCTCGGGCGGTTAGGGTGTCGGTCGTGGGCAGACGCGCGCGGGCGAGAGGGGGCGTCGTCGGCCTCGTGCTCGCGGTGTCGGCGAGCCTGCTTGTGCTACAGCCGTTTTCGGCGATGACCGTGGATGCCGTGGCGCGGACGATGACGCCGCCGGTTCGGCAATGGTCGCGGGTGATCGCGCTGAACGCCGTGGAGGGCATGGCGACCGCGACGATCGACAACGGGCAACCCGGCGACAGCGTCTGGCTCGACCGCCGCGGTGACCTCGACGGCTCCGCGGCGAAGCTCGAAACCGCCGCGGTTGCCCCGGGCGCAACAGCGGCGAACACGCAGCCGCACCCGTACGCGGGCAGTGCGTTGCGTGCTTGCGGAAAAGCGGCCGACCGGCCCGAGATTCGGTGTTCACGCTGGACCGGCGCGCAGGACGTGCCACCGGACCGTCGAGTGCGGGCGCTGGAACGGCTGCTGGATCGCTACGACCATGCGACCGGACTGTGGGAGAACGACGCCGCCACCTGGCGCAGCGCCAACGCACTGGGCGCGGTCGTCGACTACATGGCGCGCACCGGCGACCGGCAGTACCTCGGCTATCTCGACGAGAGCTACCGCCACGGAACCGTCTCGCGCACCGGCGTTCCCAAGGACACCGGCTACAACGACGACGAACTGTGGTGGGCATGGACCTGGATCCGAGCCTTCGACCTCACGCACGACCCCCGCTATCTCGACGCCGCCCGCGCCATCGCCGACCGCGCAGACACCCAGCGCGCCCCATCCTGCGACGGCGGCATCCGGTGGGCCCGCATCGGGATCGACCCACCACTGCACCCGTGGACCCAGATCAACACGATCACCAATGGGCTGTTCATGACGGTCACCGCCCTGCTGAGCACCAGGGTCGAATCATCGAGCCGCCCCGTCTATCTCGCCCGAGCCGACCGAGCCTGGCAATGGTTCGCCCACCAGGCGGGTCACGCCCTGTTCGACCCCTCCGGCTTGATCGACGACCACCTCGACACCAACGCCGCCGACACCAACTGCGGTATCGCCGATCCCGACACCCGCTGGACCTACGACCAAGGCATCATCCTCAGCGCCCTGGCAGCCCTCTACCAAGCCACCGGAACCCGCGAACTCCTCACCACCGCCGACGCGCTCGCGGCCGCAGCCACCCGCCCCAACTCCCCATTCCTCCGCAACGGCGTGCTTTGGGAGCCCGCCGCCACCGACTGCCCCGGCCCCACCTGCCACGACGCCGAGATATTCAAGGGCGTATTCGTCCGCTCCTACCGAAACCTGCTCGACACCACCCAATCCCGCACCGCCACAACCACTTTCCTCACCCACCAATCGAACGCCCTGACCGGCACCGACGACGAATACGGCTTCCGCTGGCAGGCATCGCAACCCGACGACCCCCCAACCTTCGCCACCCAAACATCCGCCCTGGACGCCCTGAACGCGAATGTCGGAGGTCTCCCGTAGCGTCGCCCGGGTGAGTAGCTCGGATTGTCAATGCGTGATGTGCCGCGACTACGGGGACCGCGACGAAATGCACCCTGGCGACCAACGTTTGGTCGACAACGTGGGCAAGCGCGGCTGGGGAGTGATCGCGATTCCCGAAAGCGATTCAAACCCCCACTGGGCGTTCACCGTCGGCCTGTGGCACAGCCATCGAGTACCGGAGATCGCCCTGTTCGGAGTACCTCCGAACGAATCCATCGCGATCCTCAACGCGATCGGCGATCAAGCCGCCACCGGAACACCACTGGAGATCGGCCACCACCTCGACAACATCCTGGCAGCCGACTACCAACTCACCCTTCACCCGATAGCCGCCGCCTGGCGCAGACCCTTCTTCGGCACCGCAATCCGCTTCTACCGCAACGCCTCCGACTGGCCGATCCTGCACTGCGTCTACGCCCCCGCCCCCGACCATCTCCAGCCCCAACTGGCACTCCCACCCGCCGACCATCCCACCGGAGCATGGACCAGCTACCACGCCGAATGGCTGGCCTGGTCGGGCCATCACGCATAACCACGCACCCGCAGGCTGCGGGCCTCCTTCGGCTCCTCGGGTCAGGCGACGGTGTAGCGGAGCAGGGTGGCGGTTTTGAATTGTCTTGTCTGGGCTAGGTGGAGGGGGATGCGTTTGTCGAGGGTGGGGAAGAAGGGGGTGCCGCCGCCGAGGATGATCGGGGAGATGTAGACGTGGTATTCGTCGATGAGGTTTTGGGGGATCAAGGAGGCTGCGAAGGTCGCACCGCCCACCTCCATGACGCCGTTGCCTTCGGATTTGAGTTTGCGGACTTCGTCGATGGCGTTTTCGGTGACCAGGGTGCTGTTCCAGTGGACTTCGGTGAGGGTGCGGGAGAAGACGACCTTGGGTTTCGCGGTCCACAGGGCGCTGAACTCGCGGGCGATCGGGGAGGGGTCGTCGGCGGGGACGTGCGGCCAGTAGTCGGCCATCAACTCGTAGAGGCGGCGGCCGTTGAGCGCGAGCTCGAGGTCACGGAACCTGTCGTTGTGGAACTGATGCAACTCCTCATCGGGCGAAGTCCAGTCGATGTGCCCGTCACGATCGTTGATAAAGCCGTCCAGGGACACACCGAGCCCGTAGATCAATGTCCTCATGACAGTTGGACCTCCTACGGGCTCGAAACTAATCGATTCCCACCGGAATTCAGGAGAAGTCGGCCAAGCGGGACAACGGGAATGAGATCGGGAACGGGTCGGAGACCTCGAGGGTGTCGGCCTCCTCGAGGATGATCGGCTCACCGTAGGCGGGACCGTTGAGACGGTGGATCTGGATTCGTGGTCGCGGGTCGAAATCGATCAGCCAATACTGTTCGATGCCGGTGCGGGCGTATTCGATCACCTTACGGCGGCGATCTTCTCGCTCGCTGCCCGAACCACGCGACACGATCTCGACAGCCAGCTGGACGTCACTGCCAGGGTACAAGGACAGCCGGAGATCGCGAGTGCTCCGGGCGGCTGCTGCGCCGATGATTGCAACGTCTGGTCGTCGAGCTCCCGACAGCGTTGAAATATCCATCGGTGCTTGAACAAAGACGTGAGCCCCGGCTTGTGAGGCCGCGTATCTCAGAATGTCCCGCAGCGCGTCTGCGAGGTAGTCGTGGCAAGGACTCGGCGACAATTCGATCAGCCAGCCATCGACGAGTTCGTGAGCCTTGCCCTCGTCGGGAAGGTTGTGAAGATCTTCCACCGTGTACGGCCCGTAGCCGTACCCGTCTTCAATGGCGGCACTCACCGGCTCCTGTCCTTTCGTCAGGGAACTTCCGCCAGTCTAAAGCGAATCCCCGATCGACAGCTGTCGACCGGGGATTCGTTTCATGTGTCGGAGCGGATGTGTCCTAGACCGTCTTGTTGAAGGCCTTCGCCTCGCGGCGGCGGCGGTGGAGGATGGGCTCGGTGTAGCCGTTGGGCTGCTTGGTGCCCTCGAGGACGAGTTCCTTCGCCGCCTGGAAGGCGATGGAGGCGTTGAAGTCGGGGGACATCGGGAAGTACGAAGCGTCGTTGGCGTTCTGGCGGTCGACGACCGGGGCCATGCGCTCGAGGGAGGCGATGACGTCGGCTTCGGAGACGATGCCGTGGCGCAGCCAGTTGGCCATCAGCTGGGAGGAGATGCGCAGGGTGGCGCGGTCCTCCATGAGGCCGATGTCCTTGATGTCGGGCACCTTCGAACAGCCGACGCCCTGGTCGATCCAGCGCACCACGTAACCGAGGATGCCCTGGGAGTTGTTGTCCAGCTCCTGCTGCTTCTCCTCAGCGGTCCAGTTGATGTCGGCGGCCAGCGGGATCTCGAGGATCTCGTCGACCGTCGCGCGCGGACCGCCCTTGGCGATCTCGGCCTGCCGCTTGAACACGTCCACCAGGTGGTAGTGGGTGGCGTGCAGGGTGGCGGCGGTCGGCGACGGCACCCAGGCGGTGTTCGCGCCCGACTTCGGCTGGGCGATCTTCTGCACCAGCATGTCGGCCATCATGTCGGGCATGGCCCACATGCCCTTACCGATCTGCGCCTTGCCGGGCAGGCCGGTGGCCAGACCGGTGTCGACATTCCAGTCCTCGTAGGACTTGATCCACTGCTGCGCCTTCATCTCGGCCTTGCGGACCATCGGCCCGGCCTCCATGGAGGGGGCGTGTCCGGGGAAGTCCTCACGGATCTGAATCCGTGGTCCGGAGAGGTTCTGCTCGAGATACCTGAGGCCGACGTCCCCGACGTCGAGACGGC
>NZ_JBSGBY010000320.1:0-9675 GCF_053601505.1 Nocardia sp. NPDC004722 | reverse complement strand
GTGCGTCAGGGACATCGCCATCACCAGCGACCGCAACGCGGTCGACTTGCCCGACTGCGGGCCGCCGACCACGGCCGCGTTGCCGCGCGATCCGGACAGGTCCACCACCATGGGGTCGCGGCGCTGATCGTAGGGCCGGTCGACGATGCCGATCGGGGCCCGCAGTGCCGCAACGGGATTCCAGTCGCCGGTCAGGATCGAGCGCGGCAGCAGCTCGTCCAGGGTGGGCGCGGCCCCGAGCGGCGGAAGCCAGATCTCGTGGGCGGGACGGCCGTGCCCGCGCACCCGTGAGACCAGCATTTGCAGGTTGGAGATCTGCTCGGCCTCCACTGGGACCTCGACCGCCGCGGGCTGTTCGGGCAGCGGAATGCGGTCGGCGGCGCGGAAATCCACGTGACCGGCAACGAAAGGCCGCGCGGTCACGTCGATCTCACCGGCCTGGGTGGCGACGGTGGCGTCCCGCTGGGACCCGCCGCCCACGTACGGTCCGGAGACGTAGGCGGATTGGAAGCGCTGGATCTCCCCGGAATCGGATTTCAGGTAGCCGCCGCCGGGATTGTTCGGCAGGTTGTAGGCGTCCGGCACCCCGAGCACCTGCCGGGATTCATTGGCGGAGAACGTCTTCAGTCCGATCCGATACGAAAGGTGACTCTCCAGTCCCTTGAGCCGTCCCTCCTCCAGCCGCTGCGAGGCCAGCAGCAGGTGCACGTGCAGCGACCGCCCCAGCCGTCCGATCATGGTGAACAGTTCCGCGAAATCCGGGTGCTGCGAGAGCAGTTCGGAGAACTCGTCGAGCACCACGAACAACGCGGGCATCGGGTCCAGGTCCGCGCCCGCCGCACGGGCCTTCTCGTATTCGGAGACGTTGGCGAAATTGCCCGCCGCGCGCAGTAGTTCCTGGCGGCGGTTCATCTCACCGGCCAGGGCGTCGCGCATGCGATCGACCAGGTCGGCTTCCTCCTCCAGGTTGGTGATGATGGCCGCGACGTGCGCGACGCCGTCGAGCCCGAGGAAGGTGGCGCCACCCTTGAAGTCCACCAGTACGAAGTTGAGCTGATCGGGCGAGTGCGTCGCGATGAGCGAAAGCACCAGTGTCCGCAGGAATTCCGACTTGCCGGAACCGGTCGCGCCGATGCACAGCCCGTGCGGGCCCATGCCACCCTCGGCAGCCTCCTTGATATCGAGCACCACCGGCAGCCCGTCGGCCCCGACGCCGAAGGGCACCCGCAGCCGTTCACGACCGTAACGCGGCTTCCACGCCGTCTCGGGCGTGAAGGCGCCGAGATCGCCGAGGTTCAGCAGTTGCGTCCAGGTCGAAATCACCTCGCCCTCTTCGCCCGTCGCCTCGGTGGTGCGCTGGGTGGCGGCCCGGTAGGGCGCGAGCCGCCGCGCCGCCTGTTCGGCCTCCTTGGCGGTGATGCGGTCGATGACCGCGAAGCGCTCCATCACCCCGGTGGGCCCGCGCCCGGCGCATTCACCGTTCTCCACCACCATCTGGATGCCGCGGGAGGCGGCCAGCCGGGGCGCGTACCCGCACAGGTCGAGAATCGTGACGCCTTCGAATCCATTCTCCCGCAACGGATCTTCCTCTGCCTCGAGCAGTCCGCCGTCCACCACCAGCACGATCTGCACCAGGGCCGGGTTGGGCGGCTGATTGCGCGAGTAGCGAACCCGGTTGTACAGCAGCGGGTTCAGGTCCGCGTGCGCCTCCCGGATCGAGCCGTACACCATGCGCCCGCTGCCGACCCCGTCCTGCGAGTCGGGGTGCTGGGTGTGCGGCAGCCACTTGGTCCATTCCCATTCGCGCCCGGTGTCGGGCCCGCAGACCACGGCGATGAGGACCTGGTCGGGCCCCTGGAACATGGCCAGTTGCAGCAGCAGCGCGCGGGTCATCTCGCGGGCCTGGGCGCGGTCGCCGGTGAGCTGCACGGCGGCGAATCCCTTGACTGCGATGGCGGTGGGCAGATCCGGCACGGTGGAGTGGGTGCGCACGAAGCGCCGCAGCGAGACCGCGGCAATGGGTTCGAGCTCTTCGACGGGCCCAGTTTCCGGGGCGACCAGTCTGGTAGCAAGCCTCTGGCTACCGAGTCCGATGCGGGCATGGCAGAAGTCCTTGTCGCCGGGCCGCCGCTCCCACATGCGCGTCGTCCCGGCCAGCATCCAGATCACCCCGGGCTCGGGATGACTCCACTCGACGGCCGCCCGCTGCTGCCCGGCCGTCTCCTCCACATCCCGGCGGACCTGATCGAGATAGCGCAGATAGTCCTTGCGGTCCTCGTTCGCCTCGGCCGCCTTCTGCCCCTTGCCGCCCTGCCCCGCATACATCCCGACCATGGAGAACACCATCATCATCGGGAACATCAGGCTCATCGGATTGGTCGCCAGACCACTGCCGGAGGTGATCATGAGCGCCACCATCCCGAGCATGCCGACACCCATCACGACGGGCATCAGCTTCGAGAACAGATTGGCCGGGACCGCCCGGGGGATCTCCGGCGGCGGCTGCAGCGTCACCTCACCGCCGGGCGAGCGGGGCATCTCCCGGCGTGGACGGCGCTGGAACCGTACGGTGCTCATCGCTGATATTCACCCATCGAAACCCGCGGACATGCGGCCTCAGTGTACGGACGGCAACCATCATGCCGTACTCTGCGGGCGTGACGCACTCGCGTACGGATCATCTCGACGAACTCCGGTCCAACCCGGCGGGCGCGGTCCGCGCACCGGACCTGGCGCGAGTCACCATTCTGGCCAAGCACACCCAGGTCGACATGGCCATTCCCGTCGATGTGCCGGTGGCGCTGGTCATCCCGAGCGTGGTCGACATGGTCGATCAACACAATCGCGGCAACGACTTCGACCACGACGGCGAACAGGTCGAACCCCACGAGTGGGTGCTGGCCCGCATCGGGCAGCCGCCGTTCTCCAATTCCCTGAGCCTGTCCGAGCAGAGCGTGCGCGACGGCGAACTGCTCATGCTCGAGAGCGCCGAGCACATCGCGCCCACACCGCTGTTCGACGACATCATGTACAACGTCGCCATCGCCGACAGCGACCACTTCCGCGGCTGGACACCACGCACCGCGCGGATCACCGGATCGGCCCTGGCCGTGGCCATCATGCTGACCGGCTGCTTCGGGCTACTGGCCGCGCCGACCGCGATCCCCGGCTGGGTCAGCGCCACCGTGGCCACCTTCGTCACCCTGCTGCTGGTCACCGCCGCCATGGTGCTGGCCCGCATGTACCGCGACCACGCGAGCGCCCTGGTGCTGGGCGGCTGCGCGCTGCCGACCGCCTTCAGCGCGGGCATGCTGTTCGTGCCCAGCCACTACGGCTGGGCCAATGCGCTGTTGGGGGCGGTATTGCTCGGTGCGACCGCGATTCTGGCCTGGCGGGTCTGCGGGGTCGGGCTGGGCCTGTTCATCGGCGCGACCACGCTGGCCGTCTTCGCGATCCCCGCCAGCCTGGTGGGCCTGCTCACCGACCTGCCCGCGCGGGCCATCGGCGGCGGCGCGGCGGCCCTGGGTCTGGCCGGATTGTCCTTGGCCCCACGGGTTTCCATGCTGCTGGCCAAACTCCCGCTGCCACCGGTCCCCGCCCCCGGCACCCCGATCGACCCCACCGAGGACGATCCCGACGACCACCGCGCGCTGCCCACGCTCGAGGCGCTGCGCCTGAAATCCGAACGGGCACGCGAATATCTGGCCGGACTCGTGACCGCCACCAGCGTGGTGGTCGTGGCCGGGGCCGTCTCCGCCGTGGATCCCACCGCCGACAGCCCGTATTGGCCGGGCCTGGCGCTGGCGTTGGTGTGCGCGGTGGTGCTCATGTTCCGCAGCCGCACCTACGCGGGCGCGGAGCAGGCGGTGGTGCTGATCGCGGGCGGCACCGCCATCGTGCTGCTGGTGCTCATCGGCGCGGCCCTCACCCAGCGGCAGCCGCTCACCATTTTCGGTGTGGCGCTGATGCTTTTCGCGGCGGCCCTCGTGCTCGGCATCATCGTGCCCCGCCAGCAGGCGACCCCGCCGGTGCGGCGCGCGGTGGAACTGCTCGAGTACGCGTTCGTCGCCGCGGTGGTGCCACTGACCTTCTGGGTGACCGATCTCTACGCCCTGGTGCGCGGACTGTAGTTCGATGGGCGGCAAGGTTTTTCACGTAGCGGCGGCGGTATCGGTACTGGCGCTGGGTGCGTCGTTCGGTGCGAACCCGGTAGTGGCACAGGCGGATCGGCCGCCGCCCATCGACGCGGGCCTGCTCCCTTCCGGTAGTCCGGCCGCGCCGCCGACCGAGACCGAGCATCCCGCGAACTCGCCGTGCTTCAGCACCCAGGCGGGCGGTGACGGGCCGACCATTCCGCCCACCCAGCGCACCCTGGATCTGCCCGACGCCTGGCAGTTCTCCCGGGGCGCAGGCCAATTGGTGGCCGTCATCGACACCGGCGTCTCCCCCCATCCGCGACTGCCCGGACTCGTCCCCGACGGCGACTACGTGGCCGCGGGCGGCGACGGCACCGAGGACTGCGATGCCCACGGCACCATCGTGGCGGGCCTGATCGGGGCCACCCAGGCGGCGGGGCAGGGCTTCGCCGGAGTCGCACCGGAGGCGCGGATCCTGACGATCCGCCAGACCAGCGCCCTCTATCAGACCAAGGGCGCGGGCCGGGAGAAGGGCCCCGACGACATGCCCGACGGCTACGGCAAGATCTCCGCGCTGGCCTCGGCGGTGCGCCGGGCCGCCGACGCGGGCGCGCGGGTCATCAACATCTCACTGGTCGCCTGCCCGACCAGCGAGCCGACCAGCGCCGACATGGGCGCGCTGGGTGCGGCGGTGCAGTACGCGGCCGTCGAGAAGGACGTGGTCATCGTGGCCGCGGCGGGCAATACCGATACCTGTAAGGCGAGCAATCCGGGCCTGGATCCCTTGCACCCCACCGCGGATCCGTGGGATCACGTCAGCTCCTACGTGGTGCCCGCGTGGTGGGACGCGTACGTGCTGTCGGTCGGCTCGGTGGACGCCTTCGGACAGCCGTCGAAGTTCAGCGTGCCGGGGCCGTGGATGGGGGTGGCCGCGCCGGGCGAGAACATCATCTCCCTCGATCCCCGCAATACCGGGCTCACCACCGCGAAGGTCACCAATCAGGGACAGGTGACCCCGTACAGCGGAACGAGTTTCGCCGCGCCGCAGGTCTCGGGCGTGGCCGCGCTGGTGCGTTCCCGCTTCCCCGACCTGCGCGCGGCAGATGTCATCAAGCGCATCGAAGCCACCGCGCACGCGCCCGGCGAGGGCTGGAACCCGTACCTGGGTTACGGCACAGTCGATCCCGTGGCGGCGCTGACCGAACAGGTGCCCGGTGAACTACCGCCCAAGCGTGCCGCCGGACCGCGAGATCAGCAACTGGCGCTGCCCAAACCCGCAGCCGCGCCGAACAATACGCCCCGCGACGTCGCCCTGATCGGCACCGGCATCGTCGCCCTGCTGCTGGTGCTCGGCTTCCTCGCCTCGTTCCCGCTGCGCCGCCGCTTCGGCGACCACGACACCGACGGCTGACCCCAGCCCCCGTTCGGTTCAGTTCGCACCCGGCGCTTGGGTTCTCACCGGCTCTTTAGCCGGGCTCGGGTCGGGTGCGACACCGTCATGGGCGACCATGGCTGCCTCGCGGCTGAGAGTAGGCCCGGGCGCGAGCAGGCCGAGGATCGGCCAGGGCGCGGGCTCCGGGCGAACCTTCGCCGGGTCCATGCCCAGCGCCTTCGCCGAATCCAGATCCTTGATGCCGAAGCGAACACCGTAGTCGGACACGAAGAACAGGCTGTCGTGGCGCTGGCTGTCGGGCTCGATCCCGGTGGACTGGACGTACGCGCCCGCCCCGGGCTTCAGGTAGAAGCTGTCCACGTTCGGCCCGTTGCCGTCGGCCTGCGCGAGCGGAACCAGCTTGGCGCGGTCGGGAATCGGCATCGCGTGCCCGGTGAGCACGGTCAGTTCGGCGTGCTTGCTGCCGTCGGAGGTGTCGGCCGAGTTCAACGGCTTCCAGGACAGACAGTCGACGGGCTGATCCTTGCCGTCGATCAGTTCGGGGGCATGGTCGGGATAGTTGGCGACCTCGAGCGCGGAGGACACCGGCGCACCCGTGCGATCGGCCTGCGCGATGTAGGTGTCGGCGGCCGTCGAGCGGTAGGTATTGCGAATGATGTCGGCCGTCAACGGCGAGACCGCCTGCAACCCGTCGGGCAGCACCACGTAGTACTTGCTGTCCGTGCGCACCTGCACGACATCACCGATGCGGTGGTCGCCGAGCGGGTAACCCGTTGTGGCACCGGCATTGTCGATGCGCGGCGCGACCAGCGGCAGCACCTCGGGAATGGCATTGAGCAGGCCCTCGCTGATCGGCCGCGGGGTGCGCCCGCGCAGATCGAGGGCGTCGGCCACCGCACGGTCGTTCAGGTCGATCTGCGCGCGCTCGTTGTCGTAGACCAGGTAGGTGTGGTCGCGGCCCTGCACCAGCAGCGCCTTGCCGGACTCCATCGCGGAGGCCTTGTCCGCCAGGGTCAGATCGCCGACCAGCACCGAGGTGGTGAGGGTGCGGCTGCCGTCGTTGGACAGCGCGTCGCACACCGTCCAGGTGCGGCCGTCGCCGCCGCCGAAGTTCAGCGAGGTCGGCGCGCCCGGAATGCCGATCAGCTGCCCGCGCGGCTTCTTGGCCAGCTCGGATTCCTTGACGGTCGCGGGTTTGGCGGCGTCCCCGGCGGCCAGCCGCGCCGAGGCGATGTTCAGCGCGGGATGCACCACGTTGTCGAGGACCACGTAGACCGCGCCGGTGTCCTTGCCGATGAGGATCTTGTTGGACCCGATCTTGTCCTGCGGCCGTAGCAGAGCCAATACTCCGCAACCCGCCAGCGCGACACACGCGAGGATCAGTCCGGCGGTGAACGCGCGGGACTGGGACCGCATGGGATCGTGCAGCATTCGCACGTCCCTGCGGACCAGCGCGTGTTCCATGCGACGGACCAGGAAGCGGTATCCGCTCACCTGCCATCGGGTCGTGGGTTTGGAAGGCATCCGTGTCCCCGGCAGTCGTTGCGTTCGCCGAACACAGTACATTTACCAGGACCTTTATTCGCACTCGGCCACGGCGCGGGCCGATATCGGGGAGCCGGGGACCGATGATGACGATCGATTCTGGGGCGGCGGCGGGGCGGCCGCTGCTGGGCCGGATCTCGTTCACCAGCCTGGTCTGCGCCCAACTGGCCGGACTGGTCGTCCTGGTTGTCGCGCTGGTGTGCGGATTGCCCTGGTGGGGCGCACTCACCGCCGGAATAGTGGTCGGTCTGGTTCTTCTGTTACCTCTCGGCAAACGTACCGTCTCTGACTGGATCGCCACGCGCGGACGCTTTCGCGCCAGGCGCACCCACGCACCGGCCGACATCATCGACTTCCGCGCGCCCGACGGCCGCTCGCTCGGGCTCTACCGGGACGGCAGCCGCGTGGTCGCCGTCGTGGAACTGCTCGCGCCCAAGGGCGGCTTGACCCGGCTCGGCCGCTCCACCGTGCAATCCACCCACCTGCTGCCGCTGCCCGAACTCGCGAAAAGCCTTACCCAGCACGACATCCTGCTCGCGGGCATCGACGTCGTCTCGCACGGCTACCGCAGCCGCTCGGGCACGCCCGCCGGTGCGATCTACGAATCCCTGCTGGGACCGCTGCCCGCCACCGCACACCGCACCGTCTGGCTGGCCATCGCCTTCGACCCGCTGCTGTGCCCCGAGGCCGCGGACCGGCGCGGCGGCGGCCTGGACGGCGCGTGCCGGGCCGTCACGGTCGCCACCGAGCGCATCGTGCGCACCCTCGAGGACGGCGACTGCGCCGCCCGGCTGCTCACCGCGCCCGAGATCCGCCAGGCCGCCCTCCAGGTCACCGCGGGCGTGGATCCCGGTGCGCTGACCCAGCATTGGCGCTACACCGAACTCGGCAACAGCGTGAACATCGGCGCGGCCGTGGATCCGGGGCAGCTCGCCGCCGACCTGCTGGCCCAGCTGTGGGTGCCCGCCTCGCGCGGCACCACCGTGGCGGTGCGGCTGCGACCGGGCCGCAGCGCCGACACCGTGCGCATCGGCGCGGCCTGGCGGCTCACCGCCCGGGAACTGCCCGAAGAACCCGTGCAGCAGCACATGATCTCGATGAACGGCCGGCACCGGGAGGGGCTGCTCGCGCATCTGCCGTTCGCGGTGCCGGGCCTGGACGCGACGGTACCCACCGAGCTGCGCGCGATCGACGGGATCGACGCGCTGCAACTGCCATCAGCGGGCTGCGGGCAGCTACTCGGCTCCGACGAGGACGGCAACGGCGTCGCCATCCGGCTTGTCGGCCAAGGGATTTCGAGCGTGTTCGTGGCGGGAGAGCTGTATCTGGCCCAGCAGCTGATCTTCCGCGCACTAGCAGTCGGGGAACGCGTGCTCATCCGCACCGATCGGCCCGAGTCCTGGCAGCAGCTGATCACCACCATCGGCAATCCGCAGCGGCTGGCGCTGGCGGTCGAAACCCACCAGTCCGACGCTGATTTCACCGCCACCGTGGTCGACGGCCTGCTCGCTCCCGCCCCGCACGCGGGCATCACGACGCTCTACCTCACCGGCGACCCGCTCGGCTGGCCCGGCCTCCGGCCCGACCTGTCGATCACGCAACCCGGTGCGACCGGCAACCGTGTCATCCTGCGCACCGGAAGCACCGAGGTGCCGTTGACGCTGGTCTCCATCCCGCGCGAATCCACCTACATCGGAACACCGCGCGCGGCGCACGCTGTCGCGCGCTAGCTGCCGCCGCTCAGCTTCCCGGATAGGGATCGGCGGTCCGAGCCGACCGCAAAGCCGTTGCCCACCAAGCCAGTTGACGCAGCATGCGGCCGGAGGCGTCGATCGCCGCGCCGTCGGTGGTTTCCCCGTCGGCATCGAACTTCCGCTTGGCCTCGTGGAAGCTGACCGACTCACGCACCGACACCATGTGGATCTCCGCGACCACCTGCCGCAGCTGCTCGACCGCGCGCAATCCGCCCGACAGGCCGCCGTAGCTGACGAAACCGATGGGCTTACCGCGCCATTCGCGCTTGAGACTGTCGAAGGCCGTCTTCAGCGAGGCCGGATAACCGTGGTTGTACTCCGAGGTGACGGCCACGAAAGCGTCCGCGGCCTCGACCCGCCGCGCGAAGGCCCGCACCGCGTCGGACTCGGTCAGATCCACCGGCAGCGGCGTATCGATCAGGTCGATGACGCCCACCTCGAAATCCGCGTCCGCGCGCGCCTGCCGGAGGAACCAGTCCGCGACGACCGGCGCGAACCGCTTCGGGCGCACACTGGCGACAATGACCTCGAGCCGGAGCGGATTGTCCATGCCGCGAGCCTAATCCGCCGCACCGCCGGGCAGGCTCAGGACTCCGCCGGGCCGGCGCAGGATCCCGCCGGGCCGGCGCAGGATTCAGCCGCGCCGCCCGATCCCCCGGGCGGCATAGTCGGCCAGGCCCTTGCCGGGCTGGGTGCGCGCGGAGAACTCCAGCGCCTGCCGCGCCCGATCCGGATGCGCGACGACATGGCGGCGCACCCGCGAATTCGAACCCGACGATGTCGTGGAGGCCGCCATGCGCCGGTTCTGGGAGCGCGGCTACCGCGCGACCTCGGTGGAAGACCTGGT
>NZ_JBSGBY010000319.1:0-9688 GCF_053601505.1 Nocardia sp. NPDC004722 | reverse complement strand
GGGAGCAGGGGGCCTTCAACCGCATGAAGGACACCATCACGCTCGGCGTCAGCGGCGGCACCCTGGCCGGCGGCATGGGCGGCGCGGCCGTGGGCTGCCTGCTCGGCGGCATCGCGGGCGCGACCGTGGCGGGCGCGACGATCATCGGACTGTTCGGGCCGATCCTGCCCGCCGCGCTGCTGGGCTGCCTGGGCGGCATCGCGGGTCTGGGCGCGTTGGGCACCCTCGCGGGCCAATTGCTGGTGACCGCGCCGGTGGCTGTGCTCGCTGCCGTGCAGTACTTCTCGACCATCATGCAGCCGTTCCAGGGGAGGTGATCGCCAAGGAATCCGCCACGAGCGTCGAGGGCGACGCCTCCACACCGCGCCGAAAAACGTCGCCCTCGAACGCGATTCGCTCTCTCGCCACATCTGACATTTCGATATCCCGCATTCGATTCCCGAAATGAGAACCCGTGACCGAGGTCCCCGATCTCCGCGACGATGCCATGGACACCTTGCCTTCGCCGCGAGTATCCGCCGGGCACAAGGAATTACGGCGAGTCAGTCGCCGCCTCGGCGTCGCGGGCGGACCGCCTCTGCTCGAAATCCGGGAACCCGGGCGGCCACCCCGCCTGCAACGCCTCGGCGGCCCGGCCACCCTCGGCCGCTCCCACCACGGCATCCGGGTGACCGATCCCGGTGTCTCGCGCGAACATCTGCGCCTGGTGCCCAGCCCGACGGGACTGTCCCTCGTTGATCTGGGCAGCCGCAACGGCACCCGCGTCAACGGGGCGCGGCTGACCGGGCGGGTCACCCTCGAAGCCGGTGACGTGATCGAGATCGGCGGCACCTTCATCGCCGTGCTGTACGCGCCGTCGGCCGATCCGGACGGGCCGACCGGCACCCCGGTCACCACGAAACCGTCCAGGACACAACAGGTCTCGCCTCGACCGCCGGGAGGCTGGATCGCGATGGCGAATCGACTGCTGGGCATCGACCCGACCGGGCGACGACAGCCGTTCCCGACCGTCACCGACCTGCCCGCCCGCATCCCCGCCCGGCTCTGGCGGTACGTCCGAATCGCCAGCGTCACCATCTATCTCGCCGACCTCATCGCCATGTTCGTCGCGCCCGCGCTCGGTCTGTTCGTCTTCTTCGGCATCGTGGTCCCGCTGCTGCCCGCGCTGTTCCTGCTCGCCCCCGGGGCCTGGCGCAACGCCTGTCCGCTGGCGGCGGTGAATCAGCTTGCGCGCGTGCGTGGTTTCGGCCGCGGTAAGCCACCGCCCGCCTGGCTGCGCGAGCGCGGCTACCTGGTGTCGGTGACCTCCTTCTTCGGCATCGCGGGCGCGCGTCTGGCGGGCCTGGACCACAGCGGGGTCGCGGCCGGGATCGTACTGGCGGCCGTACTCGTGGCCGCCTTCACCGGTGGCCTGCTGTACCGGGGCAAGAGCGGATGGTGCAGCACCATCTGCCCGCTGTTCGCCTTGCAGCGCGCCTACGGGCAGACCCCGTTCGTGACGGTGCGCAACACCCACTGCCAGCCGTGTGTGGGCTGCGCCAAGAACTGTTTCGACCTGCGGCCGCGCAGCGCCTACCAGGCCGACCTGGCGGACCCGGCCGCGCTGTGGAACGGCCCGCGCCGCCTGTTCGCGGCCGCGCTGCCGGGCTTCGTCCTCGGTTTCTTCACGCTGTCCGGGCACACCGGACTCGGTGCGGTGCAGCGGTTTTCGCTGCTGGCGCTGTTCATGACCGTCGCCGTCGCCATCTACTTCACCGTCGACACCCTGACCCGGCTCAGCCCGGCCATGCTCAGCGTGGGCGCGGCCGCGCTGGCCCTCAACATCTTCTACTGGTTCACCGGCGCATCGCTCGCGCACTCGGCCTCGCTGCTGTTCGGTGCCGATCTGTCCTGGCTGCGCTGGCAGATTCGGGGCGCGATGCTGCTGGCCACCGTGTGCTGGATCGCGAGGACCCGTGTCGTCGAACTGCAATACGCGGTGCACACCGGCGTCCGGTCCGAGCCCGTGCTGTTGCCGCTCCCGCTCCCGCGCGGCACCCGGAAGGCCGAAACACCCGCGCTGTCGGTGGTTTTCGATGCGACACCGGTCGAAGGCGGCATCGAGGCGGGCGCGAGTCTGCTCGAGATCGCCGAGCGCGCGGGCCGGCGCATCGAATCCGGCTGCCGCATGGGCGTCTGCGGCGCCGACCCGGTGGCCGTGCTCGACGGAGCCGACGCGCTCTCGACGCCGGGCCCCGACGAACTGAACACCCTGCGCCGCCTCGGTTTCGCCGACAACACGAGAATGGCGTGCTGCGCGCGCCTCGACCACGGCAGCGTGCGGGTCGCGCTGACACCACAGCCGGGCCGCGTCAGGCCCAGTGCCCCGGCGGGTTTCGACCGCTCGATCGTCAGCGTGGTGGTGATCGGCAGCGGCATCGCGGGCGTGACGGCCGCCGACTTCATCCGCCGCGGCCACCCCGACTGCGAAATCCACCTGGTCGGGCAGGAATCGCACGGTCCCTACAACCGGATGGGCATCTCACGGCTCGTCTACGGCCGCTCCGCCATGCGCGGACTGGCCCTGCTGCCGGACGGCTGGTACGAGCGCAACCGGGTCACCGCCTGGCTGAACACCCTGGCCATGGACGTGGATGTGACCGCGCGGCAAGTGCGGCTGGCCACCGGGCAGGCGCTGCCCTACGACCGGCTGATCCTCGCGACGGGCGCGCGCAGTTCGACGCCGCCCATCGACGGGCTGTGGCGGCCGGGCTGTTTCGCGCTGCACGAGGCCGACGACGCCATGCGCATCCGCTCCTATGTGCAGCAGTTCGGCTGCACCGACGCCGTCATCGCGGGCGCGGGTCTGCTCGGCGTCGAGATCGCCGCCGCGCTGCATCGCCTCGGCCTCGCGGTCACCGTGCTCGAGCGCGGCGATCACCTGCTCTCGCGCCACATCGACGCGCGGTGCGCGGAGCTACTGCTGAATCATCTTTCGGCCGTAGGCATTCGGGTGCTGTGCCGCGCCGAGGCCGTTCGGGTCGACGGTGATCCCGCGGTGCACGGCCTCGAGCTGGCCGGTGGCGGTCGGCTGGCATGCGACCTGTTCCTGACCGCCACCGGGATCCGGCCCAACACCGATCTGGCCGCCGCCGCGGGCATTCCGGTCGGGCGCGGGATCCTCGTCGACGAGCGGATGCGCACGGGCGCGCCGGATGTGTACGCGGCCGGTGATGTCGCCGAGTATCGCGGGCAGGTGGTCGGGCTGTGGCCGATCGCGGCCGAGCAGGGCCAGGTCGCGGCGGTCAACGCGCTCGGCGGCGACCGTTCGCTGGCCGAGGTGGCCCCGGCGGCGATCCTGAAGGATGTCGGGCTGGAGCTGTTCGCGCTGGGCGCGGTGCATCCGCAGCCGGGCGGCGAGGTGATCGCGGTGGATCGGCCGGGCTCCTACCGGCGGCTGGTGCTGGAGCGGGGAACGGTGGTGGGAGCGACCGTGCTCGGCCATCATCCGGCGGATGTCGCCGCCGCCCAGCACGCGATCCGCACGCGCGCACCGATTTCCGTGAGCGCCCGCGACGCGCTGTACGGCGGTGACTGGTCGGTGCTGGCGGGCTGAAGCCCGAGGCGCGATCGGTTGCGGCCCCGAGGGGGTGCGTGATCAGGTGCCCGGAAAGCCGAAAGCGCCCGCCGTTGACGGCGGGCGCGGCAAGTCCCGGAGCCGGTACCGGTGGCTCCGGGACTAGGGTAGTGCCGCGACAGCGTGCGGGAGTTCCTCTCGACCTTGCCTGAGCTGGATGACCTCTCGCTCGAGGTCCTCGATGCGGCGTTGTGCGGCAGCGAGTTCCAGCAGCCCGCCGCGGGTCAGGGGAGCCTGCCCGGTCGCGATCAACTCCTGGCGCCGCCAGTTGTAGATCGTCTGCTCGGCGATCCCCAGATCCGAGGCGACGCGCGCGACGGTGCGCCCGGTGGAGATCAGCTCGAGTACTTTGCGGCGAATTTCTTCGGAATAGCGTTTGGGCATGGAGAGTCTCCTTAGGCGGTGTCGGTGATCCATCGGGAGAGCGCATCGGGGAAGCCCCGAGATGTATTTGTAATGAAAAGGTGATTACTTCTATCTTCAAGTGTTACCTAGACGATAGATTTTCGCAGCTGGATCGGTCAAGGATTTAAAAGTAGTGGAATTCCATTTAAGAAATTCAACGACCGGTCGGTCCGATTTGAAAGACATTCCTGGACCAATTGGAAGCCGCGCCCGACCGGCGACCGCGCCGACACGCGATGGTTGGCCCTATCGTTGCCGTGTCCCCTTTCAGCCGCCAAGATGGGGCCTGGACTGTCCTGTCAGCTGCTCTTTCGGTTAGTAGCCGTTTCACCGTGTCGATTGCTGAACGCGGTGTGCCGGCCGAGGATCCAGGAGGAGCCGAGCGTATGCAGAGATCGAGAAGGAACTCGCAGGATCGCCGGGCCGCGCAGGCCGGCACATTGGTGGACATCCTGTCCTCGCGAGTACTCGATACCCCGCATAGACCGGCCTATATCTTTGCCAACCGCCGCGAGGATCGGGAGGTGCTCGACCACCGCGGCCTGTGGGAGCGGATCGCCGGGCTGGCCGAGCGCATCGTCGCCGAGACCGCGCAGGGCGACCGGGTCGCTCTGCTGTGCCCGCCCGGTCCCGATTTCGTGTGCGGTTTTTTCGCCTGCCTGACCACCCGCAGAATCGCAGTGCCGGTGCATCTTCCGATGTCGGCGCAGCAGCTCGCGACGCTCGCCGCGATCCTGCGCGACAGCGGCGCGACCGCGGCGATCGCCCCGCTGTCTGTGGTGCCCGTGGACAGCGAGCGGCTCGGCGGCATCCGGGTCATCGACAGCGAGCAGGCGGGCCGCGGGCTGGGTTACGAGCCGACGTCCGCGCCCGATCCCGACGACATCGCCTTCCTGCAATACACCTCCGGATCGACGGGGACGCCGAAGGGCGTCATGGTCCGGCACTCGAACCTGACGGCCAATCTCGGGCTGCTGCGCACGAAATATCAACTCACGCCCGATCATTCGATCGTCTCCTGGCTGCCGCCCTATCACGATATGGGGTTGATCCAGGGTGCGCTGCTGCCGATGTTCGCGGGCTTTCCGTCGACCCTGATGTCGCCCATGACGTTCCTTCGCGATCCGCTGAGCTGGTTGCGGGAGATCGCCGCGGCGGAGCGGGTGGTGGCGGGCGGACCCAATCTCGCCTACGGGCTGTGCGCGAAGCGGGTCGACCCGGACCAGGCGGCCCAGCTGGATCTGACCGGCTGGGACATCGCCTTCGTCGGCGCGGAGCCGGTGGATCCGAACACGTTGCGCGCCTTCGTCGAGGCGTTCGCGGTGAGCGGCTTCCGGGCGAGCAGTTTCGCGCCCATGTACGGGCTGGCCGAGTCGACCCTGTATGTCAACGGCGGGGACCGCGGCGCGGGGGCGCGTTCCCGGCGCTTCTCGGCGGCCGATCTGGAGGGCGGGCACGCGATCGCGAAACCCGATGGGCGGGAACTGATCAGCGTGGGCCCGGTGGGCCCGCAGATCGCCGTCGTCGACCGCGACACCGGCGCGCGCTGCGCGGGCGACCGGATCGGTGAGATCTGGTTGCGCGGACCGAGCGTCACCGCCGGGTACTGGGACAAGCCCGAGCAGACCGCCGAGGCGTTCGCGGCCACCATCGCGGGCGAGGACGGCTCCCGCTACCTGCGCACCGGCGATCTCGGCTTCGTCTGCGACGGTGAGCTCTACATCTCCGGGCGCAGCAAAGAATTGATGATCGTGCACGGCCGCAATATCTTTCCGCAGGACGTGGAGCGCACCATCGTGTCCGGCCATCCGCACATCCGGCCGGGCGGCTGCGCGGTCTTCGCGGCCCAGGTCGACAACCAGGACCGGGTGCACGTCGTCGGCGAGCTGGCCGACACGCTGGGGTCCGATCAGCTGGCGGCACTGGAGGATTCGATTCGCGACGCGGTCAGCCGCGAGTACGCCGTGAGCGTGCACCGGGTGGTATTCGTCGGCAAGGGCGAGGTGCCCAAGACCACCAGCGGCAAGATCCAGCGGCAGCGTCTGAGTGAAACCTTCTCCACGGCAACGGAATTCCAGGGGAGCGTGCGATGACCACCACACCGTCCGACAGCGCGACCGTGCTGGAGTTCTTCGTGGCCTGGGCCGCCGACCGGCTCGAACGCGACCAGGTGGACCCGCATTCCCCGCTCACCTCGCTGGGCCTGGATTCGGTCAAGGCCGCCGAACTGATGACCATTCTCGAGGACCGGTACGACACCGAGATCACCGCCGAGGACATCTTCGACGGGCTGAGCCTGGCCGATGTGGCGGCGATGGTCGACGGCCGCGGCGACGGACACCTCCCCGCCGCGCCCGCGTCAGGGTCCGGGCAGCGGCCGCCGCGCCGGGAGATGGACTTCAGCCTGCTGTTCTTCGCCAGCGACGCGCAGCAGCACGCGGCCGGACGCTACCGGCTGCTGCTCGACAGCGCTCGCTTCGCCGACGCGAACGGGTTCCGGGCGATCTGGGTGCCGGAGCGCCACTTCCACAGCTTCGGCGGACTGTACCCGAATCCGGCGGTGCTGGGCGCGGCGCTGGCGACGGCGACCGAGCGGGTGCGCATCCGGGCGGGCAGTGTGGTGCTGCCGCTGCACGATCCGATCCGCGTCGCCGAGGACTGGTCGGTCATCGACAACCTCTCGGGCGGCCGCGTCGACGTGGCGTTCGCGACCGGGTGGAACGCCGACGACTTCCTGCTCGCCCGCGACAATTACGCCGATCGGGTCGAGATCACCCGCGCGGGAATGGATACCGTGCAGCGGCTGTGGCGCGGTGAGTCGGTGGCGCGGCCCAACGGGACGGGCGAGCAGCGCGAGGTCCGGATCTTCCCGGCCCCGGTGCAGCCGTCGCTGCCGACCTGGCTGACCTGTAGCGGCGGCATCGAACGGTTCGAGATGGCCGGGGCGCTGGGCGCGAATGTGCTGACCGCGTTGCTGTTCCAGGAGGTCGACGAGCTGGGCGCGAAGCTGGCCGCCTACCGGGCGGCGCGGGCCCGCCACGGCCACGACCCGGACGCGGGGACCGTCACGGTCATGCTGCACACCTTCGTCGGCCCCGAGGAGGCGCGGGTGCGCGCCACCGTCGAGGGACCGTTCAAGCGCTACCTCGAGGATTCGGTGGACCTGTGGCGGCGCGGCTCGGAAGCGCTCGACAGTCTCGACGCCAAGACCCGGGCCAAGGTGCTGGACTTCGCCTTCGAGCGCTACTACCGCAACAACGGACTGTTCGGCACGCCGGCGTCCACGACCGCGATGGTCGCCCGGTTGCACGAGATCGGCGTCGACGAAATCGCCTGCCTCATCGATTTCGGCATCCCCGACACCGAGGTGCTCTCCGGTCTCGAGGCGCTCGCACAACTGAAATCCGCTGTGCTGTCGAGATAGCGAGATCGGCGCTGTCCAGATAGCGAGCTGCGCTGTCCGTGTAGGGAATCGTTCACCCGTTTCGAGACGCAGGAGCCGTATTTGACCGGGCACAGTTCTGTCCTTTTCCCGTTGTCGGCTGCGCAGCAGGGCATTTGGTATGCGCAACAGTTGACGGGGCCGACCCCGATCACCAACGCCCTGGGAATCGATCTGCACGGCGACCTCGATGTCGAACTGCTGATGTCGGCGCTGTGGCAGGCGGCCGGGGAGTTCGGGGCCGCGCGGCTGCGGGTGGTCGAGACCGAGGACGGTCCGATGCAGGCCACCGACCGGCCATTGGACGAACCGACCCGGCTGCTGGACCTGCGTGACGAACCGGATCCTCTTGCGGCGGCACAGGATTGGATGCGCGCCGAGTACAGCGCGCCGGTGGATCTGCAGCGGGATCGGCTGATCGCGACCGCGGTGCTGCGGGTGGGGGAGTCGCACTGGCTGTGGTATCTGCGCGCCCATCACATCGCCATGGACGGGCTGGCCGCCATGACCCTGCTGTCGCGGGTCGGCGAGCTGTACACCGCTGCCGTGGAGGGCACGCAGCCTCCGGTGGCCCGCGTGCAGAGTCTCGCCGATCTGGTGGCCGCCGACGAGAAGTACCGGGCCTCGGACCGATTCGCGACCGACCGGGAGTTCTGGCAGCGGCAGTTGGACGGCTTGCCCGCGCCGGTCAGCCTGGCCGGGCGCAGCGCGCAGGCCGACGCGCACCCGATCTCGGTGAGCGGGGTGCTCACACCGGAGACGGCCGCACTGCTGGCCGCCGTGGTCAAGGCGACCTCGGTGAATCCGGCGGTACCGATCCTGGCGGCCTTCGGGCTGTTCCTGGGCCGGATGACCGGCAGCGACGACATCGTGCTGAGCCTGCCGGTCTCCGCGCGCGTCACCACCGCGGCGCTGCGCTCGGGCGGAATGCTGGCCAATACCGTGCCTTTCCGGATCACGACCGGTCCGCGCGCCACTGTCGGCGAGCTGCTCGAGGCGACGCAGCGACAGCTGATCGAGGTGATGCGCCGGCAGCGGTACCGGCAGGAGGACATGTTCCGCGATATCGGGCGGCTCACCCCGCAGACGCAGGTGTTCGGGCCGTACGTGGATCTGATGATGTTCGATACCAAGGTCGTGCTGGGGCCGATCACCGGACGGCTGCGGGTACTGACGCCCGGACTGGTGTCGGACCTGTCGGTGAGCGTGTACGCGGGTGCGGGCGAGACCGCGGACTCGACGGCGACGCGGCTGGACTTCGTCGCCAATCACGCGCTGTACACGCCCGAAGAGGTTGCGCGGCACCACGATCGGTTCCTGCGGTTCCTGCCGGAGTTCCTGCGGGCGCTCGCCGAACCCGCGACGCCGGTGCGCGCGCTCGACCTGCTCGCGCCCCAGGAACGCGGTCGAGTGCTGGGGGAGTGGATCGATACCGCGTCACCGATCGACACCTCCGCCACTCTCCTCGAGATATTCCGGGAGCGGGCGGCAGCGACTCCGGCCGCTGTCGCGGTGGTCGACGGCACGCGGCAGGTGACTTACGGGCAGCTCGACCGACGCGCCCGGCGGCTGGCCGCGACGCTGGCCGCGCGGGGAGCGGGGCCGGAAACCCTGGTGGCCGTGGCGCTTCCCAAGGGGAGCGCACTGATCACCGCCCTGCTGGCGATTCTCGGGACCGGTGCCGCGTATGTGCCGTTGGATCCGACTTCCCCGCCGGAGCGGATCGCCTACATCCTGCGGGACGCGGCCCCCGCGCTCGTCCTGTTCGACGACGCCACCGAACAGCTGGTCGGGACCGGTGAGACTCCGCGGCTGCACATCGATGCCGTGGACCCCGATGATCCTGCCGTTGCCGGTGTGGCCCGCCCGGGCAACATCGCCTACGTCATCTACACCTCCGGTACCACCGGAAAACCCAAGGGCGTGGCGGTCACCCACGCAAATGCCGTCTCCCTGTTCCGTAGCACCCAGTCGTGGTGCGGATTCGGTTCCGAGGATGTCTGGACCTGGTGCCACTCCCAGGCTTTCGACTTCTCGGTGTGGGAGATCTGGGGCGCGCTGCTGCACGGCGGACGGGTCGTGGTGGTCCCGCGCGAGGTGGCCTACTCGCCGCTCGAACTGTGGGAGCTGATCGTCGAGCAGGGCGTGACCGTCCTCAACCAGACCCCGTCGGCGTTCTACGCCCTGATCGAAGCGCGGCGTGCACTGCGGGCCCGCTCTGGTGC
>NZ_JBSGBY010000318.1:0-9705 GCF_053601505.1 Nocardia sp. NPDC004722 | reverse complement strand
GGGCTCGGGCGCCACGTCCAGGCCGTCGTCGAACGCCGTCAACCGGGCCAGCGCTTCCTCCGCCAGCCCCGCTTCGAGCATGCCGCTCGCCTCGTTCATCACTTCGACGAACGCATTTCGATCCATGGCCTACTCGCCTTCCCGCATCTGTCAGCCCCGGATCGTATGACCGCACCGCTACCCCGCGCGGCCAGTGAGGTCAAGGTCATAGTTTCAACCCACCCCACATGACCACGCAGCATCTTTCGCGTGGCACGTTGTGTCACAACGGTATTCCCGCACCGTGCCACGAACCCGCCTCCCTGCGGGCAAATCTCGTGTCACGGCCGATCCGTTGGCCCCAATCTAACGACAACCCGCCCACACGCCACGCATCCGCCCCTCGGAGTGTCGGGCACGGTCACAGGGGGATGATCCGCACCGCATCACCGCAGAGGGCCAGCATGTCCTCCGGATCGGAGGTCATGAGCACCACCGGTTGCGGCTGCCGCATCGCCATTTCGGCCACCGCCGCGTCGATGGCGTACTTGTGCCCGTGCAGACCGTGCTCGAGCAAGAGGCGAGACGCGGCACGAGCACCGGACTCATCGACGGGCTGCACTCGAAGGATCGACAGCAGCCATGACAGCCGCGCCATGTCGGTCTTGCGGTGTGTCGCTTCGATGACCGTGAGCGCACTGATCACGACTTCCATGCGACGGCGGCGAGCCTCGGCGATCAGCGCGACGATCGCCGGATCGTCCGCCACAAGGCCGGAGAGGCCCTGGCAATCGAGTACGACGGTCCCCTGCACCGCGGGCCGGGCCCGCGCCGCCGCGTTCAGCTTTCGTCCGGCCACGCGACCCCGCCCGGGAGAGCCTGCTCGAATCGCTCGAATGCGCGCCGACGATCAACCTCCGACAGTTCCCCGTGGCGGCTCTCGTAATCGGCCAGGTACTCGTCCAGCAGTAGCCCACGCAGTTCACGCTCTACCGCCGACGTGACAAACGCTGAGAACTCGCGCTTGCCGACCCGGCGGCGCACCGCCTCGGCGGTCCCCTCGGGTAGCGACAAGCTCACCCGCGTCGCCGGTCCCTCACCGATCTCGTACATGGGTTGCGCCATGACCAGAGTTTATCAATTGAAGTAGGAAACCCGCATGGGCCTTTTGTCTCGGACCACCACGGGCCGAGCAGTATCGCCTCGCCTTAGAGAACCGGCAGGGAGGTGCCTGGGTCGGGGGTGAAGGTGACGATGCGCTGGCGGGGGTCGCCGGGGAGTTCGAGGTTCTCGTAGGAGAAGCTCAGTGTGCCGGAGTGGGGGTGGTGGATGAGTTTGCCGCCGTGGGTGCGCAGTTCGACGTCGCCCGCGCTCCAGAGGGTGACGAATTCGGTACTGCCGGTGGCGAGTTCGTCGATGAGGGCGTTGGTCGCCGGATCGCCCGGGTAGATGCCCGCGACGCGGCGCAACTGGGCGACCGTGGCGGCGGCGACGGCGTCCCACTCGCCGTAGAACTTTCGCGCGGCGGGATCGGTGAACAGTGCGCGGGCCATGTTCTCGGCCGCCATGGGCCCGAAGACGTAGCTGGCCAAGGGGTTTGCCGCCAGGACGTCGAAGAGGTCGGTGATGACCACGGCGGGAGCCTTGTCGATGAGGTCGAGCATGCGCAGTAGTTCGGGACGCGGAGTGATCGCGCCGGTGTCGGTGGTGCGCGGCGGGTGCGCGAGGGTGTGCAGGTGCGCGGTCTCGATCTCGTTGAGGCGCAAGGCGGCCGCGAGAGCGTCGAGGACGTCGGTGGAGGGGTTGGCGGCGCGGCGTTGTTCGAGGCGCTGGTAGTACTCGGCGCTGATGCCCGCGAGGTGGGCGAGTTCGGAGCGGCGCAGGCCCGGCACGCGGCGCAGGCCGGACGGCGGCAGCCCGGTGTCTTGCGGATCGACCCGGGCGCGTCGAGACTTCAGGAATTCCGCCAGGTCTTCACGTACCGCCATGACGGCAGTCTGGCACAGGGCGGGTGTGGGTGGCCCTGGCAGTACGAGGCACCGCGTGAGCTGGTTGGAAGTTTTCGCGCCCAGCAAGCTGTGAATCATGAACGAGAGATTCCAGCGGGGAGCCGCCAGACAGGCCGAACTCGGTGGGGCGGGCGGTGTTCGGGGGCGCGTCTATGACGAGCTGGCCGAGATCGCGCCGGATCTGCATCGGTTCGCGGTCGAATTCGCTTACGGCGATATTCATTCCAGGCCCGGACTGGATGCGGGTCGGCGCGAGCTGGTGATCCTGGGCGCGCTCATCGCGCTCGGTGACACCCGCCCGCAGCTGGAGGCGCATATCGGGTCGGCGCTGAATGCCGGTGTCGCGCCGGGCGAGATCGTCGAGGCGATCCTGCAAGCCCTCCCCTACGCGGGTTTTCCCCGCGTGCTCTCGGCCATGTCGGTCGCCCGCGGCGTGCTCGCCGCCCGCGATCTGTTGCCCGTCACCACCGATTCCGTTGCACCGTAGGAGAACCACCATGACCACTTCTGTTTCCTCGACCGCCACCGCCCAGCAGCGTGCCGACATCATCGAGGCCGTCACCCGCCTGTTCTGGTACATCGACATCAGCGATTGGGACAGCTTCCCGAGCGTGTTCGCCGACGAGGTCACCCTCGACTACTCGAGCGTGTGGGGCGGCGGGCCCGCGACCGTCACCCCGGCGCAGATCCGCGCCGACTGGGAGAAGCTGATCGGTAGCTTCGACGCCACCCAGCATCTGCTCGGCAACCACTTGGTGACCGTGAACGGCGACCACGCCGAGCTGACCGCGGTGTTCCAGGCGGTCCACATTCTCGCCAACCCGCTCGGCTCGCCGCGCTGGACGCTGGGTGGCACCTACCGCATCGGGCTGGAGCTGGTGGATGACGTGTGGAAGGTCGACTACATGCTGATGACGGCCCAGTGGGCCGACGGCAACAAGGACATCATGAACATCGCGTCGGGTGGGCAGCGCCCCGAGGCGGCCTGAGAACGAGGGATAAAGGAATGGGAAGGCTTGCTTCCTTCCCATTCAACCTTATAACACAGTGGGGGGCTTGCGGCAAGGCCCCGGTGATGGCGCACAATCGCTGACCTAAGGCCGCAACCTGCGCGAATGTCGGTTGCGGTGGCGGGGATTGCCGAGCGGGAAGGTGTGTGTGCCGGTGCCGGATCAGGGTTATGAGAGTGAACTGCGGTCGGAGCAGGAGTATGTCGCCGGGCTGTACGCGCGGCTGGATGCCGAGCGCGCGCGGGTCAAGGGTCGCTACAGCGAGACGTTGACGGTGCGCGGGAACGCGACGGCGCTGGTGGAACGCGACGCCGAGGTGCGCTCGCTGTCCAAGGAGATCAGGCGGCTGGGTGTGGCCGACAACGGCCTGTGCTTCGGCCGCCTCGACAGCGTGGATGGTGAACCGACCTATATCGGCCGCATCGGAATCTTCGACGAGGCCAACGAATTCGAGCCGTTGCTGATGGATTGGCGGGCGCCGGCGGCGCGGGCGTTCTACGTCGCGACCGCCGCGAGCCCGGAGGGTATGCGGCGACGTCGCCAGTTCCTCACGCGCGACCGGCAGGTGCTCGATTTCACCGATGAGGTCTTCGGGCGTCCCGGGGATGGTGAGCGCGGGGACGCGGCGCTGCTGGCGGCGGTCAACGCGCCGCGCGGCGAGGGCATGCGCGACATCGTGGCGACCATTCAGGCCGAACAGGATCGGATCATCCGGCTGGATCATCCGGGTGTGCTGGTGATCGAAGGCGGCCCGGGGACCGGCAAGACCGTGGTCGCGCTGCATCGCGTCGCGTATCTGCTGTACACGCAGCGTGAGCAGATGGAACGCAACGGCGTGCTGGTGGTCGGCCCGAACGCGGCCTTCCTGAAGCACATCGGGCGGGTGCTGCCGTCGCTGGGTGAGACGAACGTGGTGTTCACCACCGCGGGCGCGCTGCTGCCCGGCTTGCACGCGACCGCCGAGGACACGCCGGAGGCGGCGCGTCTGAAGGGGTCGCTGAAGATTCTCGACGTGCTGAAGGCGGCGGTCGCCGACCGCCAGCGGGTGCCGGGAGAGCCGTTCGAGCTCGAATTGACCGATGTCACAGTGCGTATCGACGCGGACATCGCGGGCTGGGCGCGGGAGGAGGCGCGCGAGAGCGGACGCCCGCACAACGAGGCCCGCGCGGTGTTCCTGGAGGTGCTCACCTGGGCGCTCACCGAACGCGCCATCGCACGCATCGGCAAGGGCTGGCTCACCCGCGAGGATCGCGACGCGTGGGAGAACATGCGCACCGACCTGCGCGGCGAGCTCGCCGAGCACGAGGGTTTCGCGGCCGCGATCGACGAGCTGTGGCCCACGATCGAGCCGCGAGACCTGCTGGCGGAACTGCTTTCGTCGCACGATCGGCTGCGGGCCGCCGATGCCGGCCGAGCGCTCTACCGCGAGGACGGCGCGGCCTGGACGGTGTCGGACGTCCCGCTGCTCGACGAACTCGTCGATCTGCTCGGCCGTGACACCACCGCCGAGGACGCCGCCGCCGAGCGGGAACGCAAGGCGCAGGCCGCCTACGCCGAAGGCGTGCTGGAACTGCTGGTCAACCGCGCCGACCATATGGACGACGAGGACCATCTCTTCGCCACCGACCTGATCTACGGCGAGGACCTCGCCGAGCGTTTCCTCGAACGCGACACCCGCGAACTCGCCGAACGCGCTGCCTCCGACCGCGATTGGACCTACCGCCACATCGTGGTCGACGAGGCCCAGGAGCTTTCGGAGATGGACTGGCGAGTGCTCATGCGCCGCTGCCCGAGCCACTCCTTCACCGTCGTAGGCGATCTCGCGCAGCGCAGTTCCCCGGCGGGCGCGACCTCCTGGGGCGACATGCTGGAGCCGTACGTCCCGGGCCGCTGGCAGTACCGGTCGTTGACGGTGAACTACCGCACCCCCGCGGAGATCATGGCCGTCGCGGCCGCGGTGCTGGCCGATTTCGCGCCCGATGTCGTGCCCCCGGAGTCGGTGCGGGCCTGCGGCGTGCAGCCGTGGTCACGGGAGCTGCCGGTCAGCGAGATCGCCACGGCCATCGCGGAATTCGAGCGCGACGAAGCCGGACGCGAGGGCACCAGCATCGTGATCGGCCCGCCGGGTCTGCCCGGCACGGTCCCGGCCTGGGAGACCAAGGGCCTCGAGTTCGACGCCGTCCTGGTGGTCCAACCCGACGAAATCCTCGCTGAAAGCCCGCGCGGCGCGGCCGAACTGTATGTCGCGCTCACCCGCGCCACGCAACGCCTCGGCGTGCTGCACTCCCGCCCGCTGCCGGACTCCCTGTCGGGTCTGCAGCTCTACACGTCGAAGTAGAGTTCGAATTCGTAGGGGTGGGGGCGGACGTTGATCTCGGCGATCTCGGAGTCGCGTTTGATGCGGATCCAGGTGTCGATGAGGTCCTCGGTGAAAACGCCGCCCTGGGTGAGGTATTCGTGGTCGGCCTCGAGGCGGTTGATGACCTCCTCGAGGCTGCCGGGGGTTTGGGTGACCTCGGCGCTCTCCTCCGGGGTGAGCTCGTAGAGGTCCTTGTCGACGGGCAGCGGCGGCTCCATCTTGTTGGTGATGCCGTCGAGGCCGGCCATCATCATGGCGGCGAAGGACAGGTACGGGTTGCCCGAGGAGTCGGGGCAGCGGAACTCCAGCCGCTTGGCGGCGGCACTGGTGCCGGTGACCGGAATGCGTACGGCGGCAGAGCGATTGCGCTGGCTGTAGACCAGGTTCACCGGCGCTTCGTAGCCGGGGACGAGGCGCTTGTAGGAGTTCACGGTCGGGTTGGTGAACGCCAGCAGCGACGACGCGTGGTGCAGCAGCCCGCCGATGTAGTGCCGCGCCAGATCCGACAGCCCGGCGTATCCGGCCTCGTCGTAGAACAGCGGCGAGCCGTCCTTCCAGAGGGATTGGTGCACATGCATACCGGAGCCGTTGTCGCCGAAGAGCGGTTTGGGCATGAAGGTGACGGTCTTGCCGCCCGCCCAGGCGGTGTTCTTGATGATGTACTTGTAGAGCATCAGGTCGTCGGCGGCGGCGAGCAGCGTATTGAACCGGTAGTTGATCTCGGCCTGCCCGGCGGTGCCGACCTCGTGGTGGCCCTTCTCCAGGTCGAAGCCCGCGATCTGCAAGTTCGTGCACATGCGGTCGCGCAGATCGACATCCGCGTCATAGGGCGCGACGGGGAAATAGCCGCCCTTGGGCCGCACCTTGTAGCCGCGGTTGGGGGTGCCGTCGGGATTGAACTTCTCGCCGGTGTTCCAGTCCGCCGACGCCGAATCCACCTCGTAGAAGGCGCTGTTCATGCTGGTGTCGTAGCGCACCGAGTCGAAGATGTAGAACTCGGCCTCGGGCCCGAAGTAGGCGGTGTCGGCGATCCCGGTGGAGCGCAGGTATTCCTCGGCCTTGCGGGCCACATTGCGGGGATCACGGCTGTAGGCGGCGCGGGTGTGCGGATCGTGCACGAAGCAGCTGATATTGAGGGTCTTGGCGGCGCGGAACGAATCCAGTTGCGCGGTACGCAGATCCGGCAGCAGCAACATGTCGGATTCGTGGATGGCCTGGAAGCCGCGCACCGAGGATCCGTCGAAGGCGATGCCGCCCTCGACCAGCTCGGCGTCGAACATGCTCGCCGGGATGGAGAAATGCTGTTGGATGCCGGGGACGTCGCAGAATCGGATGTCGACGTACTCGACTTCCTCGGCGTGGATGTAGTCCTGTACTCCGCTGGTGGTAGGGGTGATCACCGCTCGCTCCTCGTGGCCGCGCACGCCTACCCGATCGGACGTCCCGGTCGGGGTCCGGCGGTCCTGTTCGTGCTAACACGATACGTCGCGAGCCCCTATACCGGACTCGAATCAGTTTGCGCAACAAGATCATTGGTAAATTCGTGTAAACCTCGATCACCGGGCCGCCGGACCCGCGCCCCACCGCGGGCACCCCACTCCCCCGCCTTTGTCACTATGCACAAGTACGCGTCGGTAGATCTTCGCCATTGCCAGTGGACCCGCGCGTCCTTTGTGCGGTCTGCTGTGTTCGTGAGTTCAACACCGGCTGCGGGAACGGCCCCGCGCACGATGGTCGAGGCGTTCCAGGCCAATGTGGCCCGCTATCCGCAGGAGGTGGCACTGCGCTCGCTCGGCGGCGGGGTCGCCGTCACGTGGCGCGAATACGGGGACCGGGTGCGCGCGATCGCGACCGGGTTGGCCGGAATCGGCGTCGGGCGCGGCGACACGGTGGCACTGATGATGACCAACCGCCCCGAATTCCATTTGTGCGACACCGCGATTCTGCATACGGGCGCGACCCCGTTCTCGGTGTACAACACCAACCCGGTGGATCTGCTGGCCTACCAGTTCGGCAATGCGGGCAACAAGGTGGTGATCTGCGAGCGCCAGTTCGCGCCGCAGGTGCTGGCGGCGGTGGAGAAGGCGGCGACGCAGGGCGTCACGGTCGAGCACGTCATCTGCGTGGACGAGGCACCGGAGGGGTGCGTCTCGCTCACCGCGATCGAAGCGGCCGAGAACAACGGGTTCGATTTCGAATCCGCTTGGCGCGCGGTGGATCCCCAGGATCTGCTGACCATCGTCTACACCTCCGGCACCACCGGACCACCCAAGGGCGTGGAGCTCACCCACACCAATTTCCTCGAGAACGCCCGCGTGGTGGACGAATTCGGCAGCGGCGGACCGGCCGACAAGGTGGTCTCGTATCTGCCCGACGCGCATGCCGCCAATCGCTGGTTCGCGCACTATCTGTCGCTGCTGACCGGCGCGCAGATCACCACGTCGCCGGATCTCAAGCAGGTGGCCGCCGCGCTCACCGAGGTGCACCCGTCGGTGTTCCTGGGCGTGCCTCGGGTGTGGGTGAAGGTCAAGGCGGCCCTGGAGGATCGGTTCGCGGCCGAGCCGAGCCCGCTCAAGCGGCGGCTCATCGACTGGGCGATCGGGGTCGGCCGGGCGCGGGCGCGCGCGAACTCCGACGGGCGCGCCCTGGGCATCCTCGGGACGGTGCAGTATCAGCTCGCGGATCGCTTGGTGCTCAACACCATTCGCACGCAGCTCGGCATGGACAAGATCCGTATCGCGGTCACCGGCTCGGCCCCGATCCCGAAGGACACCCACGAGTTCTTCCTCGGTCTGGGCCTGCCGTTGTGCGAGGGCTACGGCATGACAGAGTGCACCGCGGGCGCGACCGTGGACCGCCCCGACCGCATCAAGATCGGCACCGTGGGCCGCCCGCTGCCCGGCGCGGAGGTCCGCATCGCCGACGACGGTGAAGTGCTGGTGCGCGGCAAGATGGTGATGCGCGGCTACCGCAACGCCCCCGACAAGACCGCCGAGACCATCGACGCCGAGGGCTGGCTGCACACCGGCGACATCGGCGAACTCGACGCCGAGGGCTTCCTGAAGATCGTGGATCGCAAGAAGGAACTGATCATCAACGCGGCGGGCAAGAACATGTCGCCGACCAATATCGAGAACACCATCACCGAGAGCACGCCGCTGGCGGGCACGGTGGTCGCGATCGGCGAGGGCCGCGCCTACAACACCGCGCTCATCTGCCTGGACCCCGATCTGGCCGCCGCCTTCGCCGAGCGCCACCAGCTAACCGACCGGAGCATTGCCGCGCTGGCCCGGGATCCGCGGGTGCTGGCCTCGCTGCAGGAGGGCATCGATACCGCCAATACCAAGCTCTCCCGGGTGGAACAGATCAAGAAGTTCGCGGTGCTGCCGGAGGTGTGGACACCGGGCAGCGATAACCTCACGGCAACCGGGAAACTGAGGCGCAAACCGATAGCTACCAACTACGCCGCTACTATCGAGTCGCTGTACGGCTAGTAGGAGAGTTATGCACGCGCGATTGCGGGACCGAGCGCTCGAGGAGCTGTACCGGCGGGCGGTCGTGGCGCGCGAAGCCATCCCCGACGCCGTCGGACCGTACCGGACGCTGCCGGAACCGCTGGTCACCAGCGGTTTCGAGCGCGGCACCAAGCTGAATGTGGATCTGTTCTTCGACTACATCCGCAGTGGTCGCGCCCCCGCGCCGGAGGAGACCCACGAGCTGGTGCAGATCGCGTTGAGCCGGGTGCGCGACGGGGAGACCCTCGAGGACGTGCTCAGCCGCTACAGCCTTGGCGCGGAATACATCTGGTCGCGGTTGAAGGAGACCGCGACCGAGCCCGAACGCGAACTGCTCAACGACGCGGCGGTCTCGCTGCTGCAGTACGTCACCTTGATGACCACCCGCATCGCCACCGCGTGCGTGCAGCGCGCGCACGATCCGCGCTGGGAACTGCTGGAACGCCGCCGCGCGATCGCCGACGCCCTGCTGACCGGGCGCGATCCGATCGAGTGGGCCGAGGAACCGGCCATCGCGGTCCCGGACGCGTTCCTACTGGCTGTCTTCCGGCTGGGCGCCACCCGCGGCAGCGACACCAGCGAGTTACGTCACCGCATCGAGGCGATCCCCGGGGTGTTCCTGCGTTTGGACAGCGGCGGCTGGACCGCGCTGCTGCCTCTACAACCCGGCGACGACGGCACCGCCACGCTGGCCGCGCTCACGGGCCGCCTGCCCGCGCACGGTCAGCTCCCCCGGCCCGAGCCGGGGCAGTCCACGGAGGTGCCGCCGCGCTCCGGACCGCCCGCGCCCTACTGGGTCGGGGTGGCGACCGCGCACTCGCGAGCCGCCGTTC
>NZ_JBSGBY010000317.1:0-9707 GCF_053601505.1 Nocardia sp. NPDC004722 | reverse complement strand
GCGTCTTCTCCGACACCGACGACATGCTGCGCGGGTCCCTCGATCGCGAACAGGCCGCCGCCGTGGCCCAGATACTTCCCCTTCTGACGACCCTGCGGGCATCGAACGATCCGGCCGCCGCCCTGCTGGTCTACCTCGACGGCTTCCTCACCGAGGTCCTCGCCGCCCCCGACCGCTGGCGTGCCGCCTTCGCCTTGGTCGACAGCACCACCCCCAAATTCCGCCGCCGCGTCGACAAGCAACGCAAAGCCATCACCGGCGTCTTCGAGGACTATCTACGCCAGGCACCGACCCCGCCCGGCACCGACATCGAAATGACCGCCCGGGTCATCTTCACCTTCATGTGGGAGGCAGGCCGCATGATCCTGTCCGAACCCGAAACCTTCTCGCGCCCACGCCTGCTCGCCTTCGCGCGCACCCTCGTCACCGAACACTTCGGCCCCTCCGGGCAACCCGGGCGATGAACCGCCGCGCCGGGATGGGTTATGGTCGGGGCATGCCCATCGCCGCTCGACTCGCCCCCGGATGCCGCCCGCGCGGCTGCCGGGCGCCTGCGCGGCGCGTGCACGGACGTCGGGTGCGGTATGTGATCGGGTCCGAACCCGGTCAGGTCAACGGGATGCGATGGCGCGGTGCGCCGCGCACCGTTCGGGGTTTCTGAGGATCCACTTTTCGGTGCGGACGGGCGCGTTGTCGCAGCCATCATCAACCGCACTACCGGGGCCGTGCGTGCCCCGGATCAGGAGTGGGTCCATCATGACCGACGAATTCTTCATCCCGGCCCCCGAGGGCCAATTCCCCAGTGCCGAGGGCTATTTCGGCAGTTTCGGGGGCAAGTTCATTCCGGAGGCGCTCGTCGCGGCGGTCGACGAGGTCGCCGTCGAGTACGAGAAGGCCAAGATCGACCCCGGGTTCGTCGCCGACCTCGAGGAGTTGCTGGTCAACTACGCGGGGCGGCCGACGGCGCTCACCGAGGTGCCCCGGTTCGCCGCGCACGCGGGTGGCGCGCGGGTGTTCCTCAAGCGCGAGGATCTCAATCACACCGGCTCGCACAAGATCAACAACGTGCTGGGGCAGGCCCTGCTCGCCAAGCGAATGGGCAAGTCCCGCATCATCGCCGAGACCGGGGCGGGTTCGCACGGGGTGGCGACCGCGACCGCGTGCGCGCTGTTCGGGCTCGAATGCGTCGTCTACATGGGCGAAGTCGACACGCAACGGCAAGCATTGAATGTGGCTCGAATGGAAATGCTGGGCGCACAGGTCATTCCGGTGACCTCCGGGTCGCGGACGCTCAAGGACGCCATCAACGAGACGTTCCGCGACTGGGTGGGCAGCGTGGAGAACACCCACTACATCTTCGGCACGGTCGCCGGACCGCATCCGTTCCCGGCCATGATTCGCGACTTCCAGCGGGTCATCGGCGTCGAGGCGCGGCGGCAACTGCTGGAACGCGCCGGGCGGCTGCCCGATGCGGCGATCGCCTGTGTCGGTGGCGGTTCCAATGCGATCGGCCTGTTCCACGCCTTCCTGACGGACGCGGCCGTGCGGCTGATCGGCTGCGAGGCCGCCGGGCACGGCATCGAGACCGGCGAGCACGCGGCCTCGCTGTCGGCGGGCGAACCCGGCATCCTGCACGGTTCCCGCTCGTATGTGCTGCAGGACGAGGAAGGGCAGATCACCGAGGCGCATTCGATCTCGGCCGGACTCGACTACCCCGGCATCGGCCCCGAACACTCGTTCCTGCACGATTCCGGGCGCGGCGAATACCGCCCGATCACCGATGACGCGGCGATGCGGGCGTTTCGGCTGCTGTCGGCGACCGAGGGCATCATTCCGGCGATCGAGAGCGCGCACGCGCTCGCCGGAGCGCTCGAGGTCGGCCGGGAGCTGGGTCCGGACGGACTGCTCCTGGTCAATCTTTCGGGTCGCGGCGACAAGGATATGGCCACGGCCGCAGCGTATTTCGACCGTAACGGCGAGGAGAACACCAAATGAGCGGGAACATCCAGCTGTTGCACGACACCCTCGCCAAGGCCGAATCGGAGAACCGGGCCGCCTTGATCCCGTATCTCCCGGCCGGGTTCCCGACCGTCGAGGGCGGGATCGCCGCGATCACCACCGTCCTCGACGCGGGCGCCGACATCATGGAAGTCGGACTGCCGCACAGTGATCCGGTGCTCGACGGCCCGGTCATCCAGACCGCCGACGATATCGCCCTGCGCGGCGGACTGAAGATCGCGGATGTCATGCGCACGGTCCGTGACGCCCATCGCGCCACCGGCAAACCCGTACTGGTGATGACGTACTGGAATCCCGTGTCCCGCTACGGCATCGAACGCTTCGCCGCCGAACTCGCCGAGGCCGGCGGCGCGGGCTGCATCCTGCCGGATCTGCCCGTCCAGGAATCCGCCGAATGGCGCGCACACGCGGCCGCCCACGACCTGGCCACCGTCTTCGTCGTCGCCCCGAGCAGCACCACCGAGCGTCTCGACGAAATCACCTCGGCCGCCACCGGATTCGTGTACGCCTCGGCCCTCATGGGCGTCACCGGCTCCCGCGAGTCGGCCGGGAACGCCGCGCAAACCCTGGTTCGCCGGGTCGAGTCAGCGACCGAACTGCCGGTCTGCGTCGGCATCGGCATCTCCGACGCCGCCCAGGCCGCCGAGGTCGCGGCGTTCGCGGACGGGGTGATCGTCGGCACGGCGCTGGTCAAGGTGCTACTGGACGCACCCGACGAGGAGTCGGGCCACACCGCCCTGCGGTCCCTGACCGCGGAACTCGCCGCCGCCGTCCAGCGCGGGGAGTAGCGAATCCTCCCGGTTCAACGACGACCACGACCGCTGAACACCGCCCCGCATCCGACCGGAAGGCCGGATGCGGGGCGACCGCGCCGGTGGGCCCCAGGGCATCCCGCTCACCGCTCCTGCGGGTGTGCGGGGTGGGAGGCGTGTGCGAGCATGGCGCGGTGGCTGGTGGAACGCAATTGTGGCCGGTTGTCGACCTGGACGATCTGCTCGACGTGCTCGATCTCGGGGAGGTGGGGGCGGGGCGGTTCCGGGCGCGGAATGTGAGCTCGACACTGCCGTCCACGCTGGGTAGCCAGACCCTCGCGCAGGCGGTGGTGGCGGCCGAGCGGACGGTGCCGCATATGGCGGTGCAGTCGATGCACGGGGTGTTCCCACGCGGCGGGTATGCCGATCGCGAGGTCGACGTGCATGTCGAGGTCGTGCAGTCGGGGCGGGCGCTGGCGACCGTGCAGGTGTCGTTCTCCCAGGAGGCCCGCGAGCACGCGCGGGTGCTCGCCATGCTGAGCGTCGACGAGCCCGACTTCCTCGCGCACGGCGCGACCGTCCCGGCCGATGTGCCCGGCCCGGACGAGTGCGCGGAGTTGCCGTGCGCCCTGTTGCCCTGGGAGGTGCGGACTTTCGGTGGAGCCGACGCGGTCGCGCTCGACCTTTCCGGCCCGCCGACCCTGGACGTCTGGATGCGCTGCGACAAGGCTCCGGACCTGCCCACGACAGCCCGGGCCCTGCTGGCCCACGGCAGCGAAGCCTTCCTGGGCCCGGTCGCGATGCGCCCCTACCCGGACGCCGAGATCACCCGCCGCGGCGGGCGCGGGGCCTCCGCCCTGCTAGCCCAGACCATTACCTTCCACCGTCCCTTCACCCTCCACGACTGGCTGCTGCTGCGCTGCGAGAGCCCGTTCGCGGGCAGCGGCCGCATGTACGAGCGAATCCAAATCTTCACGCGCACGGGCGAACTGGTCGCCTCAGCGACCGCGCACGGCGTCATGCGCGCCCACACCTGATCCCCCGTTGTGTCGGCGCGGATACACAACGGCCGTCGCCGCGCCGACAGACCCGATCGCCGTTTCTCCACAGAATTGTGTTCGCAGACAACACGATCCGCTGGGAGAGAAATCCATGTCGAAGGTCACCGCCCTGTTCGGCGGCACGCTCGCCGCCCTCGCCGCCACCGCGGCCCTGACCCTGCCCGTCGCCCCCGCCGCCTACGCACAGCCCGCCACCCCGACGGCCGCGGCCCCCGCACCGGCGAAAACCCAAGGCTGGCTGAGCATTTACGGCGGCACCGCCGCGCAGGGCGTCAATGCGGTGCAGTTGCGGGTGGTCACCGACGCCAAGGTCGGACTCCGCGTCGTCGACCGCGACGGCCGTTCCCTCTACCGCTTCGACAAGGACACCGCCGACCCCTCCAAGTCGAACTGCACCGGCGATTGCGCCACCACCTGGCCGCCCCTGCTGGTCAGTCGTGGCCAGTCCCTCTACGTCGACGGCATCGACCCGGCCCGCACCGGCTTCATCGAGCGCCCCGACGGTTCCTGCCAGATCACCGTCGGCGGCTGGCCCGTCTACTACTTCTCCAAGGACAAGACCCCCGGCGACCTGAACGGCCAGGGCGTCGGCGGCACCTGGTTCGCCGTCAACCCCAACGGCGGCAAGGCCCTTGCCAAGTAGCAGGGACCTGGGCCGGAGAATGGTGCTACTGGGCCGCGATGGCCGGGCTGATGGCGGTGCCGCCGCTGACGTCGACCACGTTCGCGGTGATCCAGCGGGCGTCCTCGGAGACGAGGAAGGCAACCACGTCGGCGATGTCGGCGGGTTGACCCACCCGACCCAGGGCGGTGACAGCGCTGAGCCCGGCCCGCGCGGCGGGGTTGGCGGTGAAGAAGGCGGCCATGCCCTCGGTCTCGGTCGCGCCCGCCGCCACCGCGTTCACGGTGATGCCACGCGGACCGAGTTGAACCGCAAGGGTTTTGGTGAGCACGTCGAGCGCGCCCTTGCTCATGGCGTAGGCGATCTGGGACGGGGCCGCCACACGTGGGGCGCACGAGGAGATGTTGACGATGCGGCCACCGTCCCGCAGCAACGGGATCGCCCGCTGCGAAATGAACAGCGGCGCGGACACATTCACGGCGAAGAGGCTGTCCACCGCGTCCGGGGTGAGCTGTTCGATCATCCCGTTGCCGCCACCGCCGCCCGCGTTGTTCACCAGAATGTCCAGCCGTCCGTCCGGCAGCCGCGCGGCCAATCCGGTGAACAGCGCTTCGATTCCTGCGGGCGTGCTCAGGTCGGCGCGCAGCGCGAAGGCCCGGCCGCCCGCCGCCTCGATCGCCGCGACGGTGTCGGCGGCCGCCTGATCATCGTGTCCGTAGTGCACCGCGACCTGCGCGCCGTCGGCCGCCAACCGCAGGGCGATGGCCCGGCCGATTCCGCGGGAAGCGCCGGTGACGAGGGCGAATGTGCCGTTCTGCGACATGGTGAACTCCTGTGCTCGGGTTTGTTTCCTCGACACAGACGTTCGCCGACGGCGCTCACCAAACCCTCACCGCGCGCTCACCGCGCCGCCGATCAGCCCCTCCAGGACAACAGCTCGGACACCGGCAGGCGCCCGCATGGGATCGCGGTCGGCGCGGCCTGGTTCGCGAGATCCGGGTAGCCGAGCGCGATCGCGTGGCGGGGTGTCCAGCCCGGCGGGAGGGCGACCGCCGCGGCGGCACGGCGAACGTTCTCGACGGGATGGAAGGTGGTCAGGCAGCTGCCGAGGCCGTGCCCGGCGGCGGCCAGGCACAACGATTGCGCGATCCGGCCCATATCGAATTCCGTGTCGGCGAAACCGTTCTCGGCCGAGGCGAGAATCAGCACCAGGGGCGCGGCGGCCAAGTGGACGGCGTATCCGCCGAGCCCCGCCAGCGTCCGGCGGGTGGCGGGGTCCGTCACCGCGACGAACCGCCAGGGCTGGCGGTTGCGCGCCGACCCGGTCCACCGCGCCACGTCGACAATGGCCTCGACCGTGGCCACGGGAACCGCGTCGGACCGGAAATGCCGCACCGACCGCAATGCCTGGATCGCCTCGTTCACCGCGCCGACCCTACCGAGCGGTCTCCGTCCGGAAACGCACCGCACACCGTAGGGTGTGGATCGAAGCAGTCGGCCCGCATCATTCGGATTCGGTCACCCGGCCCCACGGCGGGAAGTAATGCACATGACCTCTGCACGTCAGACGCTCCATCACGAACAAAGCGAATTCAGCGCGGCGCGTGCCGCGGAGAAGGCCGCCTGCGAGAAGCAGAACGCCACGGCCGCGCTCACCGTCGCCAGCCACGCCCTCGACGCCGCGGACTGCGCGCATCTGCTCGAGATGCTCGGCCTGGACGCCGCGAGCACCAAGGAGTAGCGCGCCGGGAATGGTCACCGGGCCCAGGGGGCCACGATCGGCGGTTGGCCGGGGATGAGTCCCTGACCGCCGACCGGCAGCACCACGATCGCCTCGAACGGCTCGGTGCCCGGGTTGGCCATGGCGAACAGCTGGTGGGCGGGGACGATGAGCGCGTCCCCGGCGGCCACGGTGAACGTCTCCCCGTCCATGGTGACGTTCATCGCGCCCGACAGGGCGATGAAGATCTCCTCGCGGTCGAGGGCGTGCGCGGGGGCGTCGGTGCCCGGTTTGAGGGTGAGCCGCCAGGCGGAGTTCTCCTTGGAGCCGCGACTCGGTGCGGCCAGGCCGAGGAAGCTCGCGTGCTCGTTGTCGAAGCGGGGTGCGGTGTCGGCGGTGATGAGCGGCATGACTGTCCTCTGAAATCTGTTGTGCGGGTGAGTTATTGCGTCCAGGGCGGGCTGACCGGGTCGCCGCCGGGCGCTTGGGCGTAGGCGCCGACCGGCAGGATCGCGACGGCCTCGAAGGGTTCCGCGCCGGGAACCGACAGGTGGAACAGGGTGTGCGCCGGGATCACCAGCGCGTCCCCGGCACGGAAGTCGCGGGCCTCACCCTCCATCTCGATCCGGGCCGTGCCGGAGAGCGCGATGAAGATCTCCTCCCGCGAAACCTCGTGCGCGTGACCGGGGTTGCCCGGTTCCAGGGTGAAGCGCCAGACGCTGTTCTCCACCGATCCCCGGCTGGGCGCGGCCAGCCCGATCGCGGTCATTCCGGGGCCTTCGAACACGGGTGCGTCAGCGGACTTGACGAGTGGCATGCTGAGTCTCCTAAACTTCAACCAAGGTGTTCAACTTCAGTTGCACAACTACAGTTGAACATATCGACGAGAAGGGGTCAAGGGATGGATTTCGGGATCCTGCTCGGCCAGGCGTATCAAGCCTTCGTGCTGGAGTTGCACGCCCGGCTGGGCGAGCGCGGCCACGCCGTACTGGGCGCGTCCTACGGCTTCGTGCTGCGCGCGCTGGCCGAGAACGCGCTCACCGCAAGCCAATTGGCGGAACGCCTGGGCATCACCGCGCAGGGCGCGGCCAAGGTGGTGGACGAGATGGTCCGGCACGGCTATGTCGAACGCCGCCCCGACCCCGCCGACAAGCGCGCCAAACTGCTGCACCTGTCCGACCGCGGCCGCGACATGCTCACCACCGTGCGCGAATTCCACGCCGCCTACGAACGCGACCTGATCGCCCGCGTGGGTGCGGATCAGGTCGCGACCGTTCGCGCCGTCCTCGGCGAAATCGCCGCCGCGGCACCGTCTTCCGGTATGGACCGCGCCTTCCGCCCGCTCTGAGGGACCGAGACCGCCACTCCGGCGACCGGATCACTCCGGCGGCGTGCGACGGAAGTCCGCGGGCGCGCGGCCGGTCCAGCGCCGGAAGGCCCGGGCCAGCACGCGATGATCGCGATAACCCAGCTGCGCGGCGATCGATCCGACCGAATCGGTGCGATCACGCAGCAGGGCGATGGCCAGGTCGCGGCGGACCATCTCCAGTTCCGCGCGCCAGGTCGTGTCGTGCTCGGCCAACCGGCGCTGCAACGTGCGGCCGCTGAGGCTCAGATCCTTGGCCACGTCCTCCAGTTTCGCGGCGGGCCGCTCGGACAGCTGGGCACGCAGGACCGCGCGGAAGACCTCCAGCCACGGCAGCTCCGGACCGATGTCCGCGAGGGCCTGGCGGGCGTGCCGACGCAGAATCGCATGCAGGAAGGGATCATTCGACCGGGCGGCGGCGCCGAGGAAGGTGAGCGCGTCCCGGTCCTGGCCGAAATGGATATTGCCGGTCCCGAACGCGCGCACCAGATAGCCGCGGTCACGCGGCGCGGGGTGCGAGAAGTCCACGCGCACCGGGATTCCCGCCTCGCCGAAGCCCGCCCGGGCCCGGCGCGCCGTGACCACCATCGCGAACTCCCGATGGGCCGCGCCGAAGGGCTCGCGGTGCGGCGCGTCGGAATAGCTTGCGGTGAGCAGTGATCCGTCCTCGAGTACCTCGAGCTCGACGCGCCGATCGCAGATGGTGGCGTTGTAGGCGGAGGCCGCGCGCAACCCCTCGGCCAGGGTCGGGGCGGTGCTGATCAGGTAGTCCCACACGTAGAGTCGCCCGTGTTCGGCGTACTCGGCGGCCAGCACTCCCGCCTCGGCGCCGGCCAGTTCGTAGAGCAGCGCCCACAGTCTCGTGACGTCGGTGGTCGGCACCCGGACCCCGCGCTCGACGACCAGCGCCGGATCGCCGCCCAGCGCGCGGGCGATCTGCGTCTCCCCCGCGCCCGCGGCCCGGGCCGCGTCCACCAGGACCCCCACCACATGCGTCGACACGGTGCTCACCGGCGCGGCCATCTCACATCACCTCATCGTGGAAAGTTCATCGTGAGCCCGTCAACCCGGGCCGGGCGCGCACTATTCCGTGGCGTTCGGGCCGTATCGGCGGTGGCGTGGAATGTCCCGGGCGCGGCGGATTTCGTCCCGTCCACCGCCCCGCACGGTCCGTAGATTCGGCAAGGTGCCTTTCGCCCGACTCACCCTCGCGGCCGCGGACATCGCGGACGACACCCGCTCCCTGCTCGTCACCGAGATCACCGATCTGCTCGACAAGGTCCTGCTCAAGGACGCCGCGCACGCGGTGGTCCAGATCAACCTGACCGCACCCGACCGCTGGTTCGTCGGCGGGCAGCCGCTCGACGGGGCCGTCGGGGCCCACCTCGAGGTCAGCATCACCGCCGGTACCAATACCTCCGGGGAGAAGGCCGAGTTCATCGAGCGCGCCTACTGGCTGCTCGCCCGGCACCTGCGCACCCTGCCCGACGCCGTGTACGTCGCGCTCTACGAACTCGACGGCGAGAGCTACGGCTACAACGGCGTCACCCAGCTGGCGCGGCTGCGCCACGATCCCGTCGGGAGGGACTGATGAAATCGATCTCCGCCGCCATCGTGATCCAGGCGCCGCCGATACGCGTCTGGGAGGTCCTGGTCGATCTGCGCGCCTACCCGGAGTGGAATCCCTTCATCCGGGAGGCGTCCGGGGAGATCGCGGTCGGAAACACGTTGAACCTGCGCATGTTTCCGATCACCGGCGGACGACCGACCACGTTCAAGCCGACCGTGCTGGCCGCGTCGCCCGGTGCCGAGGTGCGCTGGCTGGGACGTCTGCTGCTGCCCGGCATCTTCGACGGTGAGCATTCCTTCACCCTCACCGCGACGGCCGACGGCGGCACCGAAGTCGTTCAGGCCGAGAAGTTCTCGGGCCTGATCGTGCCGTTCGTCGGCGGCTCCATCCAGGACACGCAGGAGAGCTTCGTCGCCCTCAACGAGGCATTGAAGAAGCGCGTCGAGCACTCCTGAACGGATTTGCCGAGGTGTCCGAGGTCCACGAGGGGTGGCCCCGGACACCTCGTGCGTTCACGCTGAATCCGAGGGACCACCACGGTCCGGATCCGATCGACCACTCCGGTCCGAATCCGTTGCACGACGCCGGAACTCGTCC
>NZ_JBSGBY010000316.1:0-9850 GCF_053601505.1 Nocardia sp. NPDC004722 | reverse complement strand
GACCGTCGGGGTCCGCAGCACCCGCCAGCGCAGCGCGATCGCCGCTCTGCTCGCCGACATCGACGAATTCCGCTCCGCGCAGGAGCTGCACGACGCCGCCACCGACAATGACCACCGCCCACGCCGGTGCCGAGATCAACATCAGCCCAACGGTTCCCGCCGTCGTCAACCCCGACGCTGTCCCGAGCCGGAAACTCCGCCGTCTCGCGCGGCGCCGCTTACGCAACTCCCGCTCGCGCGGATCGGCCCACTTGCGCACGGCCACCAGCGCCTGCTCCCCCACGCCTCGCAAGGTGTCCGGCAGCCGCTGCGCCAGCTCCTCGGGCTCGAACCCGGTCGGCGCCAACACCTCCCGCACCGCCTCGGTGGCCCGCTCCCGCTTCCCCCGCTTCCGACGGCCACTCTTGCCGGATCGCCCAGCCGAAGAATCCGGCCCCACTCCGGCACCCGGCGGGGTCCAGCCCAGCGACGACGTGCCCGGATAGCCGGTGGCCCCGAAGGTCTGAGCGGCAGCCCCCTGCGCACTCGCCGTGGGCGGCCGAGGAGTCTGCGACGCATCGCTGCCAGCAGGCCGATCAGCCGACGCCCGTGCACGTCCCGGCTGCGAGACGCCGCCCGGGGAACCACCGGATGCCGAGGACGGGTGCGGCGTGATCCCACCTGCGGTCGGCACGTTCGTCCCAGCCGGAGTCGGTCCGGAATGTCCTGCGAGATCGAAGGTCTGATGCGCGGCCGTGCCCCGTGCGGCCGTCGTGGATGGCCCAGGCGTCGCCGAGGGCCACGCCGGCCTGGACTGGGAAGTCTGATTCGCCGCTGCCCGCGGCTGCGCCGATTCCACCGTGCCACCGTATCGAGGGGTACCGACAACCGGGCCGGGCTCCGCAGCCGGGGGCGTTGCGTCGGGCGAATGTGCCGGTGTGGGACCGCCGGAGGCGGGCGTCCAATCCCAGGGCATCTCGGTCGCCGGGGTCGTGGCGGCGGAATCGCGGCCGCGCCGGAACCGGCGGCCCGATCGATCGGACGCGGCGGGCGGTGAAGTCTGTTGCGGCGCTGCCACATCGGGCCGGGGGCGTGCGGGCGCCGGCTCGGCGGCGAAACCGGGTCCGGGGTCGACGCCGAACGGTGGCGTGGGAGCGCTTGCCGGAGTGGCGGATTCGGGCGTCAGCGGCGGCTGAGGGTTAGCGGGTGGGGGGAACGGGGAGGGGAAACCCGGGATGGGGTCGGGGGTTTTGGTGCGGGTGCGGCGCAGGAAACGCGCAGGGGAGGTCGCGGGGTCGTGTTCGGCCCGCGATCTCCCCATCGTGCACTACCTTTCGCGCAGCAGTTACTGCTGGGCGGCCTGGCCCTTGTTGAAGTTGGGCTGGGTGGCGGGCTGAGCGGGCTGGCCCGGCTGGATCTGCGGCTGCGCGGCATTGCCTCCGGCGGGGAGGGCGTCGCCGCGCATGGAGGCGCGGATCTGCTCGAGGCGGCTGTGCCCGGCCATCTGGACGCTGGCCTGCTGGACCTCGAGCATGCGGCCCTGCACCGAATTGCCCGCGAGCTCGGCGGCGCCGAGCGCGTTGGCGTAACGGCGTTCGATCTTCTCGCGCACCGCGTCCAGGCTGGGGACCGCGCCGGGCGCGGACAGGGTGGAGTCCATCTGCTGCAGGGAGGCCGAGACCTGCTCCTGCATCTTGGCCTGCTCCAGCTGGGACAGCAGCTTGGTGCGCTCGGCGACCTTCTGCTGCAGCAGCATCGCGTTCTGCTCGACGGCCTTCTTGGCCTGGGCGGCGGCCTGCAGCGACTGGTCGTGCAGCACCTTCAGGTCCTCGACCGACTGCTCGGCGGTCACCAGCTGCGCGGCGAAAGCCTCAGCGGCATTGGTGTACTGGATCGCCTTCTCGGTGTCACCCGCGCCACTGGCCTGATCGGCGAGCATAACCGCCTGGCGCGCATTGGCATTGAGCTTCTCGACCTCGTCGAGCTGGCGGTTCAGCTTCATCTCCAGCTGGCGCTGGTTGCCGATCACCGACGCGGCCTGCTGTGACAGGGCCTGATGCTGGCGCTGGGCTTCCTCGATGGCCTGCTGGATCTGAACCTTCGGATCCGCATGCTCTTCGATCTTCGAGTCGAAGAGGGCCATCAGGTACTTCCAGGCCTTCACGAACGGATTAGCCATCGATTGATCCCGCCTCCATATGACGTGCCGCGCCCCGTAGCGCGACAGTAGTGCGCGACCGTCGCGCACCCCTGCTGTCCCATATCTCCACTGTGCTAACGGCCGTTCCGGAGATTTCGGCAACAGCGCGACGCCTCCGGGACGAAGCCTACAGAGAATTTATCCCTTTCGGCTCCGGAGCACAGCCTTCGTCTCTCGGCTCACCGAGCTGATCACTTGGCGGCCACCAGCACCAGACGATCCGACTTGGGGGCCGGAATCACAATGCGGGGACCGAACGTTCCGTCCGCGGCCATGACCATTTCACCGTCGCCGCCCTTGGCGGCGAGCTTGCCGGAGCCCGCCTTGGCGGGCAGCTTGGTCACGGCGCCGACCTTCGCACCGGCCTTCTCACGCGCCAGCGCGGTGGCCTTGTCGGCGTCGGCCATGGCCGAGCTGACATCGAAGAGCACCTGCGCCAGCGGCACATCCAGGGCCTGGCAGATGGCGGCCAGCAACTCGCTGGAGGCCTCCTTGCGGCCGCGTTCCACCTCGGACAGGTAACCCAGACTCACGCGCGCGGAGGTGGAGACCTCACGCAGTGTCCGGCTCTGGGCGACCCGAGCACGACGCAGGCTTTCCCCGATCGCTTCTCGCAGCAGCGTCATCTCGTTCTCCTCACACTCGTCTCGCCGGACCCAGCGTTTGACTGGACAACGTCCGGCGTCGGCCGCGCGTTCCCGGCCTCTTCACTCGCCCCTGACGGAGCGGACGAGTTCGGCGACCGCGGCGCGGACCGCGCCCACCCTGATCGTCCACCGGTCCCCCGACAACTTCAACCGAAGTACCTCGGTGGACTGTGGACCCGCTATACCAAGGAATACCGTGCCGACCGGGCTGCCGTCCTGCGGTTCGGGTCCGGCGACGCCGGTGAGCCCGATTCCCCAGTCCGATCCGCAGCGCCGGCGGGCGCCGACCGCGAGCTGTTGCGCGGTGCTCGCCGCCACCGGTCCATCCGTGGCCAGCGTGTCCGCACTCACATCCGCGAGGGACTGCTTGAGGTCGGTGGCGTAGACGATCAGTCCACCCCGCAACACCGCGCTCGCGCCCGGAATTCCCGCGATGGTGGCCGAGAGCAGACCGGCGGTCAGCGATTCCGCGGTGGCCACGGTCTGGCCCGCGGCGCTCAGGGCGGCCACCAGCTCGGCGGCGTCCGTCACGGTGACGAGCGGATCCGGCGGGATGGGCCCGGCGGTCGCCACCCGCGACAGGATGCCCTCGATGTCCGGCCGGACCCTACGCGCCACGGCTACCGCCCGGCGACCCGAACCACAGCCGGCCCGCCTGCACCACGTAGTCCAGGCCGGTGACGACGGTCAGCACGACCGCCACGTACATCAAATCCATTCCGGCGGAAGCCAATCCACCCGACAGGGGCAGCAACAGCACGGCGATGGCCACCGACTGCACCAGCGTCTTGAGCTTGCCGCCGCGGCCCGCCGGGATCACGCCGCGGCGCACCACCGCCAGCCGCAGCAACGTGATGGCGAGCTCGCGGGCCACGATGACCAGGGTGATCCACCAGGGCAGGTCGTGCAGCATCGACAGCCCGATCAGGGCCGCCCCGATGAGGGCCTTGTCCGCGATCGGATCCATCAGCTTGCCGAAGTCGGTGATCAGGCCGTACTTGCGGGCCAGCTGCCCGTCGACGCGGTCGGTGATGGCGGCGATTCCGAAGAGCCCGGCCGCGATCCAGCGCCACTCGGTGTCATGGCCGCCCGCGGCGAACAGCGCCAGCAGGAACACCGGAACGATGAGGATGCGCAGGATGGTGAGCACGTTGGCGATGTTCATCAGCGGCACGGCCGCGGGCTCCACCACCGCCTCCGGGCGCGCGGCGGGAACGAACCCCGGGCTCGCCGCCGGAACGGCGTCCGCCCAGCGACCCTCGATCTCGTCCGGCTGCACGGTCACCAGCGCCCCCACCGGCCGTGGCGGCGGCCCTGGTTTCCGGACCATGCCGGGCTGCGGAGGGACTGGATGTGCGACACACCGACAAGCCTATCGGTACGCGGGCCGACTACTGTGCACCCCATGACAACACGGGCACCAAACAGCGGTTCCATCGACGGGCAGGCGGCGAACGCGCCGATCGTCCGTCGAGCGCGAACCTCTGACGTGCCCGAGATCAAGAACCTCATCGACATCTACGCCGGCCGGATCCTGCTCGAGAAGAATCTGGTCACCCTCTACGAGGCGGTGCAGGAGTTCTGGGTCGCCGAGCGCGACGGGCAGATCCTGGGCTGCGGCGCGCTGCACGTGCTGTGGGCCGATCTCGGCGAGATCCGCACCGTCGCGGTGCATCCGGACATCAAGGGCACGGGTGCGGGGCGGTTGCTGGTGGAGCAGCTCGTCGCCGTGGCGCGCGAGCTCGACCTGCGGCGGGTGTTCGTGCTGACCTTCGAGGTGGACTTCTTCGCCCGGCACGGCTTCGTGGAGATCGAGGGCACGCCGGTGACCGCCGAGGTGTACGCCGAGATGTGCCGGTCCTACGACACCGGTGTCGCCGAATTCCTGGATCTGTCCTACGTCAAGCCCAACACGCTCGGGAATACCCGAATGCTGTTGACGCTCTGACACTTCCGTATACCGACTCCGAGAGGGATCATCCATGGCCGTCTTCGCCGTCCATTACGTCTACTCCGATGCGACCGCCCCCGCGCGCGACATCCACCGCCCCGACCACCGCGCCTGGCTCAACGGCCTGGTCGACGAGGGCACCGTGCTCACCAGCGGCCCCTACCCGGACGGGTCGGGTGCGCTGATCCTGGTGCAGGCGGCCGATCTCGCCACGGTCACCGAGCTCTTCGAGAAGGACCCGTTCAACCGTGAGGGCCTGCTGACCGACAAGCGCATCGTGGAGTGGCTGCCGACGATGGGCGCGTTCGTCAACTGAGCCCCAGGCCCATGACCTGCGGGTAGACACCGTCTATCAAAAAGTAGACAACGTCTACGAGGCGTCAACTCCGTTGAGCCCCATCCGGACCGGGCCGGATGGGGCTTTCGCATATCCGGCCCCGGCGGCGGCATCCCAGCGGGATAGGTCAGACCGGGATCGTCACGCGGGCTCCGGAAGCAGCGCTGCGGCGGATGGCGTCCAGGACCCGGTGCATACGCAGGCCGGCCGAGAAGGAGGGGACGGTGTCGGCGGCGGTGTGAATGTCCTCGGCCAGGCGGGCGTAAAGCCGTGCCACATTGCGCGATTCGACCGGGAGGGCGGCGATCGGCGCGGGGTCGGCGGGAGTCAGGTCCCGCCAGGAGGCGTCCGCGCCGCGGGCCGCGAGAAGTTTCAGGTCGCTCATCTGGATGCCGCCCGCGTGCAGGCCGGGCGCACCGGCGGCGGTGTCGTTGGCCAGCACCAGATCGCCCTCGGTGCCGGAGATTTCGATGCGGGTGTGGGCGTTGGTCCGTTTGCCGTCGTGCAGGTGGGCCGAGACCACCACATTGTCGCGGGTGCGCGCGTGGAGCAGCAGGTGGTCCGGGCTGGTGACAGGCACCCGCTCCCCCGTTTCGACGACGGTGTTGTACGCGTTGCGGATCGCCAGGTCCGCCGAGAGGTCGGTGAGCTCGCCCAGCAGGAATTCCACCGGGTCGAGGGTGTGGCCGCCCGCGACCTCGAGGAGTCCGGCGGCGTTCTCCCGGTCGAGGGTGTAGGCCGCCCACTGTGGGATGACGCCGCCCGCGCCCTTGCCCCGTGACGAGTAGACCGTGGCCGACACAGGTTGCCCGACATAGCCTTCGGCGAGCAGCTCGCGGGCGCGCAGGACAGCGGGTGCGAACCGCGCCTGTAGGCCGACGACGTGATGACCGGGTGCTGCCGCGGCCGTGGCGACAAGGGCTTCGGCTTCGGAAGTCGTTCGGGTGAGCGGCCATTCGGAGTAGACGTGCTTGCCCGCGGCCAGGGCGGCGCCGATCAGTTCGGCGTGGGCGGGGACCTTCACGGTGATGACGACCAGGTCGACGTCGGGATGTTCGGCCAGGGCGCTCGCGTCGGCGAAGGCGTGCGGTGCGCCGAATTCGCGGGCGGCCTGTTCGGCGCTTTCGCGGCGGCTGGTGCCGACCGCGGTCAGTTCGAAGTCGGGCAGGGTGCGCAGGGCCGGGATGTGGGCTCGGGAGGCCCAGCCACGGTCGGGGCTCGCGCCGATGATTCCCACTCGGATGCGGTCGGACATCGTTCACTCCTTCGCTAAGCGGACTCGAATGGTCCGTTTTTGACGCTAGCCAAACGGACTCGGAAAGTCCACTTTTGCTAGAGTCCAGGTCATGACCGCCGTCGACCGCCTGCTGGCCCGAGAATCCGGGCCGACCCCACGCGCGGACGCGCGCCGCAATCTCGAACGACTGGTCACCGCCGCGCGCTCGGCCGTCGCGGAGGTCGGGGTGAATGTCACCGCCCAGGAGGTCGCCCAGCGGGCCGGTGTGGGCAAGGGGACCTTCTATCGGCGGGTGCCCTCCCTCGAGGCGCTGCTCCAGGTTGTCCTGGAGGAGGTGCTCGAACAGGGCATCGCCGCCGCTGATCGCGCTCTCGAGAATCCGGATCCCTGGCAGGGGTTCACCGAATTCGCCACCGCCTACGTGAGTTTGCGAAAAGAAAGCTGCGGCGTGAACGACGCCCTGGGCGGCGGCGGGAGCTGCGATTTGGAGCGCTGCCTGTCCGACCTGCGGGAGCGATTGCGCGAATTGGTCGGCCGCGCACAGGAAAACGGGTCGATGCGCACCGACACGCCCTGGGAGGACATCGCCTTCGTACTGGCCGGAGTGGCGACCGCGGACCACACCATCGGCCTGTCCGCCGCCCCCGACCAATGGCATCGGAACCTCCGCATTGTTCTGGACGGCCTGTCCGCCCGCCCCTGAAGCACCCTTTACGATCCTGGTAGCGGGACATTTGCCTCTGCAAAGAAATTAAGCGTTTCGGGAAAGATCGGCTAGCGACAGGACCCGAAAGGACACATCGCAATGGCGCGAAAATCCCTGCTCCGTTTCGCCGGTCTGATTGTCGGCGCGGCACTGGTGGTCACCGGGTGCGGCGGCAATTCCGGCGACTCCGCGCACTCCACCTCCACCCCGGTGGCGACCTCCCAGGCCGCTCCCGGCAAGACCGACGACGCGGCGCGGGCCCCCGGAACCCAGCCGCGCATCGCCATTCTCGCGACCGGCGGCACCATCGCGGGCAAGGCCAATGCCAATTCCGCGGTCGGCTACACCGCGGGTGAGGCCACCGCGCAGGATCTGATCGACGCGGTGCCCGGCCTCGACAAGATCGCCAAGCTGAGTGCCGAGCAGGTCTCCAATATCGGCAGCCAGGACATGAACGAGGATGTGTGGCTGAAGCTGGCCAACCGGATCAACGAGCTGTTCGCCGGCGATCAGGTCGACGGCGTGGTGGTCACCCACGGCACCGACACCATCGAGGAGACCGCCTTCTTCCTCGACAATGTCATCTCCAGCGACAAGCCGGTGGTGCTGGTCGGCTCGATGCGCCCCTCCACCGCGCTGAGCGCCGACGGTCCGGCCAATCTGCGCTCGGCCGTGCAGGTCGCCGCCTCGCCCGAGGCGCGTGGTCGCGGTTCGATGGTCGTCCTCAACGACACCATTCACAGCGCGAGCGATGTCACCAAGACCAACACCACCAGCGTGCAGACCTTCAAGTCGCTCAACACCGGCCCGATCGGCTATGTCGACGCGGCGGCGGTGACCTTCACGCGACCGGCCGCGCCGCAACAGCATTCGCACTTCCCGGTCCCGGGTGGCGCCCCGTTGCCGCGGGTCGACATCGTCTACTCGCACGCGGGCATGAACGCCGATCAGGTGAACGACGCGGTCGGGCACGGCGCGAAGGGCCTCGTGCTGGCCGGTGTCGGTGACGGCAATACCGCCAAGTCGGTGGTGGACGCACTGTCGAAGGCCGCCAAGAGCGGTGTGGTCGTGGTGCGTTCGAGCCGGGTCGGCTCGGGTGAGACGGTCCGCAATGCCGAACTCAACGACGACGAGCTCGGCACCAGCGCCTCGATGTACCTGAATCCCGCCAAGTCCCGGGTCCTGGTCCAGTTGCTGCTGGCCAATGGCGTCACCGATCCGGCCAAGGTGCAGGCGGAGTTCCGCACCCGCTTCTGATCCTCCCCGGACTGGACCGCCGACGGCGCACCGCCGTCGGCGGTCTAGCGTCTATAGCCGTGCGATCGGATCAGTCCACCGCCCTGTCCAGGTTCCGGGCCGCCCGGGTGGCGCGCCTGGCGACCGTCGATGCCGAGGGGCAACCGCACCTGGTGCCGGTCACCTTCGCCGTTTCCCCCACGGACACACCGCTTCTCGTGGTCATCGCCATCGACCACAAACCCAAGTCCACGACCGATCTGCGGCGGCTGCGCAATATCGCGGCGCAGCCGAAGGTGTCGCTGCTGGCCGACCACTACGACGAGGACTGGACCCGGCTGTGGTGGTCACGCCTGGACGGGGCGGCCGAAATCCTCACCGCGCCAGCCGATCTCGGCGAACCGATCGACTGGTTGACCGCCAGATATCCCCAGTACCGAGCCCACCCGCCGACCGGCCCGGTGATCCGGGTGGCGGTCGAGTCGGTGCGCGGCTGGTCCTATTCGGATTGAGCTCAGTGCTCGTGGTCGTCGTCGCCATGCGGGTGGCCGTGCTCGAGTTCGTCGGAGGTGGCGTCGCGGATGTCGAGCACCTTGACGGTGAAGTGCAGGCGCTGCCCGGCCAGCGGGTGGTTGGCGTCGATGGTCACCTCGTCGCCGTCGACGGCGCGCACCACCACGATCTGCGAGTCGCCGTCCGGCGCCTCGGCCTCGAACTCCATGCCGACCTCGAGCTCGTCGATGCCGACGAACGCGTCCCGCTCCACGGTGCTGACCAGTTCGGCCAGGTATTCGCCGTAGCCGTCCTCGGGCTCGACCACGACCACGACCTCGTCGCCCGCATTGCGGCCTTCGAGGGCCTTCTCCAGCCCGTCGACGATGTTCTCCGCGCCGTGCAGGTAGATCAGCGGCTCGTCGCCGACGGAGGTGTCCAGCACCTCGCCGTCGTCGTCGGTCAAGGTGTATTCGATGGAAACGACCTTGTCAGCGGCAATCGACATGGTGGTGGGCCTTTCGCGGAGGAATGCGTACCGGGTCAATGTATCGCCTGAGGACCACCGCGCTCGTCACCAGTTGCACCAGCACATAGCACCCGGCATAGGTGGGCACGGTGAAATAGGCGAACCACACGGAGTTGTCCGCGCGCGGCAGCATGAACAATCCGATTCCGATCGGGTGCGGCGAGTCCTCGAACGGCGGCCGATCGGCGAAGGTCCACCACCAGCAGAAACCGATGGCCACGATGCCCGCCGGGGCCAGCCACGCCGCTCGGGTCGCCGCGGTGCGGGCGTACTGCCAGGCGAGGATCACCAGTGGCACGAACCATACCCAGTGGTGTCCCCAGGAGAATGGTGAGGCGCACGCGGAGGTCATGCCCGTGACGGTGACCGCGAGGAGTTCCCGCCCGGCCCGGTGCGCGAGGGTGGCCGCGGTGAGGCCGAGCGCGATCACCGGCACCACGACCAGCAGCCACAACCAGGTGGGCGGCTGAAAGACGGTCCCTCCGAACACGTCCGCGGTGAAGCGCCGCACGTCGAAGAAGCGCAGCAGCTGCGCG
>NZ_JBSGBY010000315.1:0-9862 GCF_053601505.1 Nocardia sp. NPDC004722 | reverse complement strand
AGCGGACCCTGCACCGCGCGTGCCCGATCCAGCGCCACCGACACCACCGACGCGCCCGCGCGGTCGATCCCGGTCTCCGAATGCACTCGCTTGCCGACCCGCAGCGCGTGCTGGGCCAGCTCGTGCAGGGTGCGCCCGGACGCCTGCTGCGCGTCCGACGCGGAGTAGGCGGCGCGGATCTGGCTGAGGATCTGCTGCTCGCCGACCACCATCGAATCCAGGCCCGAGGCCACCGCGAACAGGTGCTCGGCCGCGGCCTCCGCGTAGCGCACGTACGCGTGCTTGGTCAGCTCCGGCAGCGGCAGACCCGAATGCCGGGTGAGCAATTCGCCGATCTCGCCCAGCGCCGGGTGGAAGGCGTCGACGACCGCGTACACCTCGATGCGGTTGCAGGTGGAGACGATCATCGCCTCCGACACGTGGCTCGAGGCCAGCATCTTGTCGGTCAGCTTCGGCCGGTCGGTCTCGGTGATGGCGATCTTCTCGAGCACCGCCACCGGTGCGCTGCGATGCGAGATGCCGACGAGAAGCACACTCATGGCTGGACCACCGCTCCCTTGCTGGTTGTGTCCGCGGTTTGAATCGTCGCCACCCGGCGAATCGGGGTGGACATCACGACGTCGGCCGCGGCCACGCTCGCGGCGCCGGAGGCGGCCGCGCTCATCGCTTCCTCGGCGGCCGATTCCGCACTGCGCGCCCGTTCGAACGACAGCAGCTGCATCTCCACCGCGAGATCCACCCGCCGCACCTCCACGCTGGGCGGCGCGTCCAGCGCCAGCGCCGAGAAACTCAGAATGCACTGCACACCGGCGGCCACCAGCAGATCGCAGACGCCCTGCGCGGCGGTGTCCGGCACGGTGACGACCGCGATGGTCGGCTCCAGAGTGGCCACGGCATCGACCAATTCGGCCACATCGCGAACGACCAGTCCACACACGACCGTGCCAATCACCTCGGGATCGTTGTCGAACAGCCCGACCATGGCGAAACCGCGACGCCGAAAACCGCCGTAACCGACCAGCGCCCGGCCCAGATGCCCCGCTCCGACCAGCACCACCCGGTGTCCCTCGGACAGGCCGAGCACATCCTCGATGCGGTCGCGCAGCTTGATCACGTCATAGCCGACACCTCGAACGCCATTGGGCCCGAGGAACGAAAGATCCTTGCGTAACTTCGCCGAACCGACACCCGCCGCGACAGCCAGTTCCTCACTCGATACGATGGCTACACCGTCGTCGGCGAGTACGGCGAGCACGCGAAGGTACGTAGCCAGCCGGGCCACCGTGGCCTGCGGGATGTCCTTCTGCAGAGCCTTGGAGACGCCAGTCGGCGGCGTCTCGTGCTGCTCTGTCACGTCGCTTGCGCTCCTCGTCCGGCCGGGGGTGAGTGTCCGGGTTCTTTTGTCGACCCGACGCCGGGAGACCATCGCGGTCCTTGCAGGCGAGGTCGAGTCAGGTTCAGGGGGTCGCTTCCGCATGAACGCGGGTTGCGTGCCACCACCGTAACCGCTTGTGAAGCCCTGCACAAAGTCGGTGAATTCAGTCACTTTGCGACGGGCTCCGGCCCCGGGTTCATTCAACCCTCCTCGGCGCGAACCCGCTACGGGACACACCGGAGGGGACGGCGAAGGGGGTTCGGGTTGCGGACCCCCTCGCCGCACATTCGCAGTTGCCCCTATCGCGCCCTATTTCGCGAGGTCGGCGCGCAGGCGCGGTTCGTCGACGTCGAAATAGCTGTGTTCGCGGCCATCCAGCAACACCACCGGCAGGCGGTCCCCGTATTCGGCGCGCAGGCCCGGATCGGTCGCGGCGGCCTCGTCCACGTCCACGGTGGTGACCTCGATGCCGAACTCCGCGCAGATCGGACGCAATTGTTCGAGTGCCGTACCGCACAGTCCACAGCCGCTACGAGTCAACAGAGTCACTGCATGTGGCGAATCGCTCATAGCCACCATCTAACAACTTCCCGATATGTCGATCAGCGTCTACGTTGCGGTCACCCCCGAGCGTTACTGTTGTCTTGTTCGCGCTAACAGGCGGAGGTACTGGTGCCGGAACGTTCGAAAGAGCCGGGGGCGGGATTCATCGCGGGACGCTTCGGCGAGTTCGCGCCGCGCTGGGGTCAGGGCCTGGCCGATCTGCAGGATCAGTTCAATCGCATCACCCGCAGCCCCTTCGGTCCGAGCGAGGAAGAGGTCCGCGCCAATCTGGCCGGTGAGGCCAGCGCCGACGCCGCCCTCGCCCTGCACGACGCCGAACTCGCCCTGCGGGACGACGACGACACGCCGACCCACGCGGTCGCCCGCGACCTCACCGCCGCGGCCTTCTTCGACGTCGACAACACCATGGTGCAGGGCGCGTCCATCGTGCACTTCGCCCGCGGCCTGGCCACCCGCAAATACTTCAAGACCTCCGACCTGGTCGATATGGCTTGGAAGCAGGTCAAATTCCGGGTGACCGGCAAGGAGAGCCACTCGGACATGGCGTCCGGCAAGGAGAAGGCGCTGTCGTTCATCGCCGGCCGCCCGACCGCCGAACTCGCCGCGCTCGGCGAGGAGATCTACGACGAGATCATCGCCGACAAGATCTGGCCGGGCACGCGCGCGCTGGCGCAGATGCACCTGGACGCGGGCCAGCAGGTGTGGCTGGTGACCGCGACCCCGGTCGAGCTGGCGCAGGTGATCGCCAAGCGGCTCGGATTGACCGGCGCGCTGGGCACGGTCGCCGAGAGCGAGGACGGCATCTTCACCGGCCGCCTGGTCGGCGACATCCTGCACGGGCTGGGCAAGGCGCACGCGGTGCGCACCCTCGCCATCCGCGAGGGCCTCAACCTCAAGCGCTGCACCGCCTACTCCGACAGCCACAACGACGTGCCCATGCTCTCGCTGGTCGGCACCGCGGTGGCCATCAACCCGGACGCGGATCTGCGCGAGGTCGCCAAGAACCGCGGCTGGGAGATTCGCGACTTCCGCACCGGCCGCAAGGCCGCGAAGGTCGGTGTGCCGACGGCCCTCGCGCTCGGCGCGGCCGGTGGCGCTGCGGCGGCGGTGCTGTCCCGCAAACGCGAAGCCAAGGCCAGCTAGAAACAGTCGAAAAACGAAGTGGCCCGGTCCAATTGGACCGGGCCATTCGTATGTTCGTTCGAATTCTCTAACCCGTGAACGGATTCCGGCGTTTGATCAGATTCTTGTACAGCGTCCCCTGAATGGTTTCGCGCACCTGATCGGTCACCTCGAACATGGTCATCGGATCATCCGCGTCCGCGGGTTCGTATCCGGCGGTCGAAATCGGTTCGCCGAATTCGATGTACCACTTCGACGGGAACGGAATCGCGCCCAGCGGACCGAGATGCGGGAACAGCGGCGTCACCGGGAAATACGGGATCCCCAGCAGTCGCGCCAACGGCTTGAGATCGGCGAGCTTCGGATAGATCTCCTCCGAACCCACGATCGAGCACGGAATGATCGGCACGCCCGTGCGCACCGCGGCCGACACGAAACCGCCACGGCCGAAACGCTGCAACTTGTACCGGTCCGCGTACGGCTTGCCGATGCCCTTGAAGCCCTCCGGGAACACGCCCGCGACTTCGCCCGCGCGCAACAGCCTTTCGGCATCGGCGGGGCAGGCCAGGGTGTGGCCGGCCTTGCGCGCCAGCCCGCCGATGATCGGCGTCTCGAAGATCAGGTCGGCCGCCATGATGCGCAGCGCGCGCTGCTTGGCGTGATGGTCGTGCACGGCCAGTTGCAGCATCAGCCCGTCCAGCGGCACCGTGCCCGCGTGATTGGCCACGATCAGCGCGCCGCCCACCTCGGGAATGTTCTCGATGCCCGCCACCTCGACCCGGAACCACAGCTCCGACAGCGGCCGCAGCATCGGCAGGATCACCGACTCGAGCAGGTGCTCGTCCAAACCGAATTCGTCGACCAGGTAATCGCCGGTGAGACGACGGCGCGCGAAGTCGGCGGTGTAGCGAACCCCGTCGGCGACCGTCCCCCGAATCAACTCGCCCAGCGACTTGGGCTGACGCGCTTCGACTTCGGCGAGCCGATCGGTCAGCGAGGTCACCGGGGTCAGCGCGGCCGATTCCCCCGCCGGCCACACCCGAGACGGGCGATTCTGCCGCGCCTCGAAGTCCACATCGTGAAGTCGGATCACCTTCGCTACGTCACTCATTGGTGTGCTCCCGTCCCGGCCCCGAGCAGGCCGAGAAGTTTGTTCTCTGCGGCGTCGATCCACGTGGGATCGATCACGGGCCGCAACGCTGCGCCCCCTATGAAGTCGTCGAATGCCTGCACCGTGGTCCAGCGCGGCTGGAATCCGAGCTCGGTGCGCATTCGAGTGGTGTCCAGACCACAACCGAAATGGAAGTAGTCGATCTGCTCCGCGGTGAACTCCCGCATCACCGGGCCCATCACGGTGCGCCCGACACTGCGGAAAACCGCGTAGGGAACCGGCAATTCGATCCGCCCGGCCCGGCGGATGGCCTGCGACAACGCCATGGCGCCGTCCCCGGCCACATTGAAGGTGCCACCCGGGGCCGTCATGGCCCCGTGCACCAGGGCGGCGATGCCGTCCTCCTCGTGCAGCAACTGCATGCGCGGATCGCGCCCGAGGATGGTGGGCGTGATCGGCGAACGGAAATACTGCACACCACGTTTCGCCAACTGCGGACCCACGATCGGCGGAAAGCGAAGAATGGCGGCCGAGATATCGGGACGACGCCGCGCGAGCCCGCGCACGAAACCCTCCACCTCGATCATGTCCCGCGCGAACCAACCGCGCGGCGGCGTGCGCGCACCCATTTCCTCGGTGAATTTCACCGGATCCTTGGCGCTGCACCCGTAAACGGCGGACGAGGACCGCACCACCACTCGCCGCACGCTGGAAGCCTTGCGGCACACCGCGAACAGCTGCATGGCCCCCAGCACGTTCATGTCCTTCATGGCGGCGCGACCGCCACCGGACGGCGGCCGCGACAGTGCCGCGGGATGCACCACCGTGTCCACCTGATTACCGTCGATCACCTTGCGGATCAACGGATTTCGAATATCGGCGCGCACGAATTCGGCGCGGCCCATGCGGCGCAGCAACTCCCGGCTGGGCTGTTTGGCATCCACGGCGATGATCCGCTCGACGGCAGGATCGGCCGCGAGCCGGGCCACCACATTGCCGCCGAAGAACCGGCTCGCACCGGTCACCATCACCACCTTGGGCGCCTGCCCGTCTCGGGTCCCTGCCGCACCGGATCCCACTCGCAGCCCCCAAGCTCTTGAAATGTCACCGCACGTATTCCCGCGCTCCAAGGGTAACCGGCGGGTAGGTGCCACTCGAAGGGTATTAACCAGGATCTAACGATGACTTCAATCACCCGAGAAAAACGAAAGCCCGCCACCGACGGTGACGGGCTTCCAGCTACGACGCAGCGGGCTTACTTGCCGAGTTTGCGACGCTGAACACGCGTGCGGCGAAGCAACTTGCGGTGCTTCTTCTTCGACATGCGCTTGCGGCGCTTCTTGATCACAGAACCCATAGGGTTGTTCCTCGCGTTCTCTCGGGTCATCCCCGCTTCCGCGGGGTGCACACTGTCTGACCCTGCACAGTCCCTACCCGATACGGGCCGAGATGGACCCGGCGGCACCACCGGCACGTACAGGATGCCGGTCCATGCTACCGGGCCACTCTCCGGCGAACGAAACGGGAGGGGGCTGTCGGACTATCCCGGACGTTCTACCCCGCGTCGAAGTAGGACGTCTCCAGATAGTCGTGCACCGCCTTGGCGTGCACCCGGAAGGAACGCCCCACCCGCACCGCGGGCAGCTCTCCCGAATGCACCAACCGGTACACCGTCATTTTGGATACCCGCATCAAATTCGCGACCTCGGCGACGGTGAGGAACTGAGTCCCTCCGCCGATGACCGAGCTGGCGTTGATTGGGCTGTTTCCGGACCTCGCTTGACTGTTTCCAGACATCATCGCGTCACTGACCTCCGGCACGTCCGCGCCGCCGGCTTCCCCACCGGCGGAACAGACACGCACGTGCTCCTTGAAGCTTAGCGGGACCAGTGGGATTGCTGCGACGGGTGTGAGAAATCAGCCTTTGCTGTGGCGAGTCGGCCTCCGGCAGCAAACTAGCAACCGAGCAGTATTGGAAAGCGGGGACGTATACACCCGCCCTGTCAACGTTAGTCCGCGGTCGCGCCGAGTTCCATGGAACGGCGTTTTGCGGCATGCAACGCATCGTGGAACGCCGAACGCACCGCGCCCCGCTCCAACTCCCGCAGACCCGCCGCCGTGGTGCCCGCGGGCGACGTGACGGCCCCGCGCAATTCCGGAGCAGACTGCCCCGACTCGTCCAGCAGCGCGGCCGCGCCCAGCATGGTCTGCACCACCAACTGGGTTGCCACATCGCGGGTCAGACCCAGGCCCACGGAGGCGTCGATCATCGCCTCGACGATCAGGAAGAAGTACGCCGGGCCCGAACCCGATACGGCGGTCACGGCATCCATCTGCGACTCGGCGACCGTCACCACCTTGCCCACCGATTCGAGCATCTCGGTGACCAGGGTCAGCTGCTCCTTGCGGGCGTAGCGGCCCGCCGCGATGGCGCTCATGCCCTGGCCCACCAGCATCGGGGTGTTCGACATGACCCGGACCACCGGGAAACCGGCGGGCAGCTTGGACTCCATGCGCGCGGTCGGCACACCCGCGGCCAGCGACACCAGCACCTGATCGTGCTCGTCGCCCAGCTCGGCCTTGCCCAGCTCGGCGACCACGCCGTCCACATCGTTCGGCTTCACCGCGATCACGATGAGATCGGCGGACTTGGCGGCCTCGGCGATGCTGTCGGTAGCCCGGATACCGAACCGGTCGGCCAGCAACTCCGCGCGCGCCGGGACAGGCTCGACAACCACCAGATCCTTGTTGGCCCGCCCGGACTCGAGCAGCCCGGCGATCAACGCCTCCCCGATCCGTCCCCCACCGATTACCGCAATCCTCGTCATGGGTTTCAAGGCTAGCGGGACAGGCGATTACCTCGGCTGGGGGATCAGGGCGAGCTGCCGGGACTGGGCGACGATCGCGCCCGTCGAGTCGATGACGAGTTGGTCTTCGTCGAACATGCGGTGGCCGACTTCACGGCTGGTGGCGATGACGCGCAGCCAGCCGGGGGCCGGGCGGCGGCGGAGGTAGGTGGTCATCTGGACCGTGGGGGCCCAGCCGAAGTGACCGAGGTTCATGGGGACCGGGGGGCTCATGTCGGCGGACATCATGGCGAAGAAGGCGGAGACGTCGGGGTCACGTTCGTCGCCGTCGAAGGGGCGGATCCACAAGCGCAGGCGGGGTTGCGACTTCTCGCCGGACAGGAAGGTGGCCCATTTCGGGTCGATGGCGACCGAGGAACCCTGGGCCACATGCACGAGCTTGCCCATGGGGTTGCGCTCGTCGTAGGCGAGGGCGTCCGCGGACGGTTCGGCGGGCATATCGCCCGCGTGGTCGTCGGCGTACTGCGGCTCGGAGTCGTCAAGGTGGCTGAACGTGAAGGAGGTCTGCACCAGCGTGCGGCCGTGCTGGACCAGGCTCGCGTCGAGCAGGCAGATCTGACGGCCCAGCTTGCGGGTGCGCACCTCGTAGGCGACCTCGCCCGGATCGGGCGCGCCGAGGAAGTCCGTGCTGGCGGAGATGGGGAACATGGCGGCCTGCTCGGGGGCGGTGCGGCGCAGCCATTCGGTGGCGGCGGCCGCGCTGCCCGCGACGATGGTGCCGCCGTGCACCTTGTCGCCGATGGTCCAGGTGGGCTCGATCAGGCCCGCGTAGCGGCCGAGTTCCGGAGTCGCCGAATCGAGTTCGGTCACCCGACAGACGCGACTGAACGGCGCGTTCGCCAATTCACCCGTGAAATCCGATTCGACGGTCAACTCCGTTGTCATCCAGCTGTCCTTCCACCGTGTGGTTTGTACAGCGTAAACGGACCGCGCGGTCATTCCTGAACAGCGGTGGGATGAATCACTATCCGCGGTGCGCGGCGGTCGGCTCCGGGGTCGGGGCCGGAGTGAAACCGTTGAGATGGGTGCGGGCGAAAGTCAGCGCGCGATCCAGCATGGCGGCGCGATCCATGGTGGTGCGAGCCATCTGGGTGTTCACCTCGATCACCGCCTGACCGGCGAATCCGTTGTGCACCAACATCTCACAGAGCTCGGCCACCGGCTGGGTGCCCTCCCCCGGAATCAGGTGCTCGTCGGTGGCGGCGCCGCGACCGTCGGCCAGGTGCAGATGGGTGAGACCGGACCCCATGCGACCCGCCAGCAGCAGCGGATCCACACCCGCGGTCGCGGTGTGCGAGGTGTCGAGGGTGTAGTGCCGGAAGCCGACATCGGTCGGGTCGTAGGACGGGCTGAAGGTGGTGATCGAGGGGCCCGGCCCGCCGCGCCGCTCCAGCCGTGTGATCGAGCTACCGCGAAACAGCGTGTCGGCGCGCATCGGGAACATGTTCTCCACCGCGACCGCCACGGGGCTCGAATTCTCCAGTTCCGCAACCTGTTTCGCGAAGCCGTCGGCATAGCGCCGCTGCCAGCGGAAGGGCGGATGCACGACCACGGTGGCCGCGCCCAGCGCCTCGGCGGTGTGGACGCTGCGGGTCAGCTTCGCGATCGGGTCCGACCCCCAGACCCGTTGCGAGATGAGCAGACACGGGGCGTGCACGGCCAGCACCGGGACGTCGTATTTGTGCGCGAAATGCTGCACGGTGGCAATGGACTGGCTGGCCGGTTCGGCCCAGACCATGAGTTCCACACCGTCGTAACCGAGTTCGGCGGCGTACCGGAACGCGGCCTCGGTGTTCTCCGGATACACCGAGGCGGTCGAGAGCCCGACCCGGATCTCCCTGCCTGCCCCGTTCTCGGCGCCCGCCCCCTGCGTCTGCCCGAAATTCCCCACTGCTGCTCCCTGCTCAGTTCGTACTGAGTAGAAAGGCTAGCGGTCCGAGCGTCACGAAGACGCCTACGACGACGGCAATCACAGTGGAGAAAATGTCATCGGTGCGCCGCAGCACGCGCACGAGCGCGACCAGGCCCAGGATCACGATCATCGCCAACGCCAGGGCAACCCACGGGAGCATTTCCCACATGCGTTCGAAGCCCTTGAACAGCAACATGCCCGCGACCGCCGCGCCCACGCTCTGGCCCGCGATCACCAGCCACTGCCGCCGGTTCTCGTCCTCGTCGGAACGGCCCTTGGCACGCGAGCGCGCGGGCGCCGGCTTGCGCTCCGGCTTACGGCCGAGCGCACCCGCCTTGCGGGTGAACGCCGAGAGCCGCGCGCCCATCGAGGGTCCGGGCTCGTCGTCGTACTCGTCGTACTCGTCGTCGAGCGGCTCGTAGAAGTCGGTGAGATGGTCGTCGGGCTCCGGCTCCGGCGCGACCGGAGCATGACCGCGACCGCCGCCGCGGCGTTTGCCGCCGTTGCGCGAATTCCGCTCGGCGCGTTCGTCTTCGCGGCTCTGCGCGTCACGGAGCAGATCCCCCGCAACCGATTCCCCGGACAGCAGCTGCTGATCGGACTCCGCCAGCGACGACCACGCGGCGGTCGGCACCGCGGCCTGATCGGGGACCGGCTGATCGTCACGACCCGGCCGTCTTCGCGCGGACCACGCCGGAAGACCGTCGGCCGCACCGTGATCGACGCCGCCGCGCCGCTCACCGGGCGGAGACTGCGGCGGAACCTGCTGAGCCTCCGCGTGCCGGCGGGCCGATCGCGACATCGGCGGGGCGGCGGGAGCGGCGGCCTGGGGCGGCTCGAAGGCCGGACGGCCGTTGCGCGGCAGCGGTTCCGGTCCGGGCGGGGCCCAGGGCTGGGCGGCCGGGTTGAAC
>NZ_JBSGBY010000314.1:0-9925 GCF_053601505.1 Nocardia sp. NPDC004722 | reverse complement strand
AAGATCGACGCCGTCGATCAGGGCAGCCTCGCCGGAGATCTGCTCGGGCAGGTGCTGCTCGCCGATCCCGCCAACGGGCAGCCGCGCGGCACCGCGCAGGAACGCGGGCTGGCACTCGAGACGTTGCGCGGCGGCGGCTTTCTGACCTTCGGTGATGTTCAGCCCGCGCAGCTGGCCGTGGTGGTCACCGGCGACGGCGCGCGCGCCGAGGAGAACAATCGCGGCACGATCATCGCCCGCTTCGCCGGCGGGCTGCGCTCGCACAGCGCCGGGGTGGTGCTGGCGGGTCGCTACGGCGCGGCCGAGGGGCCCGGCGCGATCGCGGTGGCACGGTCGGAGGGCGGGCTGGCCACGGTCACCACCGTCGACAATGTGGACCGCGAGATCGGCCGGATCACCACGGTGCTCGGGCTCACCGAGCAGCTGAACGGCGGAACCGGCCGGTACGGCACGGGCGCGAAGGCGACCTCGCTCACACTCGCCGCCCTGCCGCGCTGAACGGAAACCCCGGCCGACACGGGAAAGATCGCCCGCGACACGCAGAGTCGAGGCCGTCGACACTCCGCGGCGAGCCAATCGCGGGCAACCGATGTGCGTGGCGTTCGAACGGCATCACCGATCCGTGTTACGGTAAAGACCCGTGGGTAATTCACGGATTCCGGCGCGCGCGGCCACGAAACACATCTTCGTCAGCGGCGGTGTCGCCTCTTCACTCGGTAAGGGTTTGACCGCCTCCAGCCTCGGTCAACTACTTACGTCGCGCGGTCTGCGCGTCACGATGCAGAAATTGGATCCGTACCTGAACGTCGATCCGGGCACCATGAATCCTTTCCAGCACGGAGAGGTGTTCGTGACCGAGGACGGCGCGGAGACGGATCTCGATGTCGGCCACTACGAACGCTTTCTGGACCGCGATCTATCCGCGGACGCCAATGTGACCACCGGCCAGGTGTACTCGAAGGTCATCGCCAAGGAACGCCGCGGCGAGTACCTCGGTGACACCGTGCAGGTGATCCCGCACATCACCGATGAGATCAAGAGCCGCATTCTTGCCATGGCGGGACCGGACCTGCACGGGCAGGCCCCGGACGTGGTGATCACCGAGATCGGTGGCACCGTCGGCGATATCGAGTCGCAGCCGTTCCTGGAGGCGGCGCGGCAGATTCGCCACGAGGTGGGGCGCGACAACTGCTTCTTCCTGCACGTCACGCTGGTGCCCTACCTGGGGCCCTCGGGCGAGCTGAAGACCAAGCCGACCCAGCACTCGGTGGCGGCGCTGCGCAATATCGGTATCCAGCCGGACGCTTTGATCCTGCGCTGCGACCGGGATGTGCCGCAGCCGCTGAAGAACAAGATCGCTTTGATGTGCGACGTGGATGTGGACGCCTGCATCTCGACGCCGGACGCGCCGTCGATCTACGACATTCCGAAGGTGCTGCACCGGGAGGGCTTGGACGCGTACGTTGTTCGCCGCCTGGGTCTGCCCTTCCGGGACGTGGACTGGACGGTCTGGGGCGATCTGCTGGATCGCGTGCACAACCCGCGCGAAGAGGTCACCGTCGCGCTGGTCGGCAAGTACGTGGACCTGCCCGACGCCTACCTGTCGGTCACCGAGGCGCTGCGCGCGGGCGGCTTCGCCTCCAAGGCGAAGGTGAACATCCGCTGGGTGCAGTCCGACGAGTGCGAGACCGAGGCGGGCGCGCGGTCGCACCTGGCCGACGTCGACGCCATCCTCATTCCGGGCGGCTTCGGCATTCGCGGCATCGAGGGCAAGGTGGGCGCGATCCGCTACGCCCGCGAGCACAAGATTCCGCTGCTGGGCCTGTGCCTGGGCCTGCAGTGCGTGGTCATCGAGGCGGCGCGCTCGGTGGGCCTGAAGGACGCCAACTCGGCGGAGTTCGAGCCCGACACCAAGTACCCGGTCATCTCCACCATGGCCGACCAGGAGCAGATCGTGGCCGGTGAGGCCGATCTCGGCGGCACCATGCGCCTGGGCGCGTACCCCGCTGTGCTGGCGAAGGATTCGCTCGTCGCCGCCGCCTACGGCGAGACCGAGGTCTCCGAGCGGCACCGCCACCGCTACGAGGTCAACAACACCTACCGCGACAAGATCGCCAAGAGCGGCCTGAAGTTCAGCGGCGTCTCCCCGAACGGCCACCTGGTCGAATTCGTCGAGTACCCGAAGAACCAGCACCCCTTCCTGGTAGCCACCCAGGCCCACCCGGAACTCAAGTCCCGCCCGACCCGCCCGCACCCGCTCTTCGCGGCCCTGATCTCGGCAGCCCTGGAATACAAGGCAGCCGAACGCCTCCCGGTCGAAATCCCCGACGAGGCCCCGGCCCCCGAAGCGGAGAAGGTCTCCAAGTAACCCTCTCCACCCGCCCTAACCCGACCCGCCCGCGCACCGACAAGTGCGCGGGCGGCTCGCGTTCCGACGTCACCCGTCGAGTGGCACACCCTGGAGGGGGTTTGTCCGCTTCGCCCGCCAGGATGTGCCACTCGACGATTCGGGACTGTCGGTGGGAGGGGTGGGCGGGCGCGATACGGTTTGCGGATGACGTCTTCTGGTTCGGTGCCTGGCGCGCACGAGTTCGATGTTCTGTCCAGTCGCACGGTGTATTCGGGGGCGATTCTGGCTTTGCGGTTGGATCAGGTGGTGATGCCGGGTGGGCGGACGGCCGAGCGGGAGGTGGTCGAGCATCATGCGGCGGTGGCGGTGGCGGCGCTGGATGAGGACGAGAATCTGGTGTTGATCAATCAGTATCGGCATCCGATCGGGGAGCGGTTGCTGGAGTTGCCGGCGGGGTTGCTGGACAAGCAGGGGGAGGATCCCCTCGAAGCGGCCAAGCGGGAGTTGGCCGAGGAGACGGGGCTGGCGGCGCGGGAGTGGTCGGTGCTGGTGGATGTGGCCTTGTCGCCGGGGTTCACCGATGAGGCGTTGCGGGTGTACCTGGCCACGGGGCTCTACGAAACCGACCGGCCTGAACCGGAATTGGAGGAGGCGGACCTGCAGATTCTGCGGGTGCCGCTGGGTGAGGCGGTGCGGGCCGCGCTCGCGGGCGAAATCACCAATGCCACAGCGGTTGCCGGGGTGACCGCGCTGATGACGGCGCGGGCCAGCGGTGCGGCACTGCGTCCTGCGGATGCGCCGTGGCCGGGTATGCCGACCGCCTTCCTGGAGCGTAAGGCTCGCGAGAACTCGGCATCCCAATAGGATCCCGCCACGAGTAGATCACTATGCCCGATGGATCCCGCGTCTCGGCGGATGTCCATGTCTCGATAGGTCGGCGTCTCACCAGATCCCGATTGGGATACTTGTTCGATTTGCGCGCTTCGGCTGGCCGAGTTCGTCGGTGGTGGCTGCAATGATGTGACCCGTGCTGAAGCGGCAGATCGACGCGTACCTCGACCATATGGCGGTCGAGCGCGGCGCCGCGCGCAACACGCTCAGCGCCTATCGCCGCGATCTCGGCCGCTACCAGGATTTTCTGACCGGACGCGGGGTGGAAACGCTTGCGCGCGTGGCCGAGTCGGATATCGCCGAGTACATGATCGCGTTGCGATCCGGGGACGCCGAACATCCGGCGCTGGCCGCCTCCTCGGCCTCACGCGCCCTGATCGCGGTGCGCGGACTGCACCGCTTCGCGACGGCGGAGGGGATCACCGACGCGGATGTGGCGCATCCGGTGAAACCGCCCACACCCGCCCGCCGACTACCCAAAGCGCTGCCCTACGACCAGGTTTCGCGACTCCTCGACGCCGCGGGCGGCGACACCGCCGACGGCCCCCGTGGTCTGCGGGATCGAGCGCTGCTCGAGCTGCTGTATTCCACCGGCGCGCGCATCTCGGAGATCATCGGCCTGGACGTGGACGACATCGACACCGCCGAGCGCGCGGTCATATTGCGCGGCAAGGGCGGCAAGCAACGCATGGTCCCGATCGGCCGCCCCGCGCTGGCCGCGGTCGACGCCTACCTGGTGCGCGGCCGCCCAGCCCTGGCACCGCTAGGGCGGGGCAACAGCGCCCTGTTCCTGAACCACCGCGGCGGTCGACTGTCCCGGCAAACCGCCTGGCAGGTCCTACAATCCGCCGCCGAGCGCGCAGGCATCGCCGCCCAGGTCTCCCCCCACACCCTGCGCCACTCCTTCGCCACCCACCTCCTCGACGGCGGCGCGGACGTCCGTGTGGTGCAGGAGTTGCTCGGGCATGCCTCGGTGACGACGACGCAGATCTACACGCTGGTGACTGTCGGCACGCTGCATGAGGTGTGGGCGACGGCGCACCCCCGTGCTCGATAGGAGGCGGATGTGCCCGACGGCGGGATCAACGTGTAGCGCAGCGGGATCGGCGTGCGTGGCAGCAGATGGGTTAGCGTGGCAGGACCGGCTAGGCGGCTTCGTCGCCCAGATGCAGTGCGCGGTCGGTCAATTGCATGCGGCGGACCGTGAAGGTCAGGGCGATGGCGGCCGCGGCCACGATGAGGACTATCGCGATCGGGGTCGGCCATTCGAGGGTTTCGACCAGGTCCACGGCTTCCTTGACGCCGATCAGCGCGGCCCCGCCGCCGACCACGAACCAGCCGGCGGCCTTGTTCGAGTAGCTCACGAACTCGGCGCGCTGCTGAGCGGTCAGGGATTCCAATACCTGTTGCTGCCAGGCGCTTTCACTGCCGCGCGTGCGGAAGTAGGCGACCGGCGGCAGCAGCCACCACCACGGTGAGACGCGGGGATGCGGGATCTCGTGCATCTGGCTTCGGATCTGCGCGGTATTGCGGCCCAGCTCACCGAGTTCGACAGCGCCCTGATACATGGGTCCGGCCACCAGCACCCATGCGCCGATATATCCGGACCATGCCGCGATCGCTTCCATCAGCGCATTATGTTCGCGAGGGCGGCCGCGTCGATGTCATCCCGGTCCGGGAGGGCGTGTCGGACAACTGTTTGCAGCATTGGTGCAAATTGTCTAGCGTGGGCGTCGACCACGACGTCCGGGAGGAAACATGGCGGGATCGACTTCGCGGGTAGCGGCGTGGCACGAGTCGGGCGTTGTCGAAGAGGTCGGCGGCCACCCGATTTTCGTGCGCGAACGGGCGGGGTCCGCGGATCTGCCGCCGATACTGTTCCTGCACGGGTATCCGTCGAGCAGCTACGACTGGCGCGAGGCGTTCGACCGGATCGAGGGGCACCGGCTGGTCGCCTTCGATTTCCTCGGCTTCGGGCTGTCGGACAAGCCGCGGGATGAGCTGTACTCCTTGCGGATTCAGGCCGATATCGCGGAGGCGGTGGCGCGGCGGTTCGGGGGCGAACTGGTCGTCATGGTGTCGCACGATATGGGTAGCTCGGTCGCGACTGAGCTGCTGGCCCGCGATATCGACGGAACCCTCTCGTTCGCACTGAAATCCGCGCTGCTGTTCAACGCGAGCCTGGTGCGCGAGCAAGCGAGCCTGTTGATCGGGCAGAAACTGCTGCTCAGTCGCGTCGGGCCAGTATTCGCGCGGCTGGTGAGCGAGCTGTCCTTCCGCCGCTCGTTCGGCGGCATCTTCTCGCAGGCCCACCCGCTCACCGCCGAGGAGGCCGCCGACCAGTGGGCTCTGCTGCGCCACAACGACGGTCACCGCATGCTCGACAAGCTGATCTACTACAACCACGAGCGCGTCACCCCACCGACCTCCGTCCGCTGGCACGACGCCTTGCGGTCCTGGCCCGGCAGGCTGGAATTGGGCTGGGCGGAACTGGACCCGATCTGCACCGAATCCGTGTTGCGGGCTGTGCTGGCTCTGCGGCCTGCGGTCGAGCTGACCCGGCTCCCGGGGGTGGGGCACTACCCGCAAATCGAGGATCCCGCGCGGACGTATCAGCTCATTCAGCGGCACGCGTCGCAGAAGTGACCGACCGGTCGCGTTGATTATGAAAGGCCTTGACCTACAGCGTGGTTGAGGTTTCACCATGAGGGCATGGCCGATACCCGAATCACCCTGATCGACGCGCTCGAACTGCCCGAGGAGCGCATCGGGCAGTCCATCGCGGACTGGCGCGAACGCGTCGCGCTCATTCAGACCGCCGCCGGATTCCAGGACGCCCGGCTGCACCGCCGACTGTCACCCGATTCCCGCCTCGGCCTCGTCGCCGTCGCGCACTGGGACAGTCTCGAAGCACACGACAAGGCCCTCGCCGATCATGGCCTCACCACCTCGGCGATCAACCTGCCCAGCGCCACCGTTCACAGCGGCCAGTATTCGATAGCGGCCGAATTCCACTCCACGACAGGCAATTCGGCTGAAGGCCCGGGCATCACCTTCGTCAACGCCTTCGAGATCCCCGCCGACCGGATCGACGATTTCGTCCCCAACTGGCTCGACCGCGCCCAGCACATGAGCAACACCCCCGGCTTCCGAACCAACCGCCTGCACCGCGCCCTCGCCCCGGCCACACACTTCCAACTCATCAACATCGCCCAGTGGGATTCGCCCGAAGCCTGGACCACCGCCACCAACGACTCCCGCTTCCAACAACGCCTGGCCACCGTCCCCTCCTTCGCCACCCCCAACCTCGCCCTCTTCGAACTCGTCGCCAAGAGCTGACTTGACGGGGAGGGCTGACTCAGCGGCATGGCACCGAATCGAAGAGGTGAGCGCAGATTCAGTTGTTGGGCGGGACCGGCGCATCATAGCCAGCTGTATGGAACGCTGCCCCCGCTCTACTCCTGCGGCGATTACGCCTGCTGGTATGGCATCGGCGCGGAATGGCCTCCGGCCGCAGGGTGTTCCGGGGCCTGCGCACCCGCCGGAGCCGGAGATCCGAAGGCCGGATTCCCCATCGGGGGAATCCTGGAACCGGGGCGTCCATGACGCCGGGCATTGGGGCGCCTGTGGGCGTGGGGAATCCGGGAAGCTGGCCTACCTGTGATGTGCACGCCCCCAGAGAATCGTTGTCTTGATCGGGCGGAGTGTATCCGAGGTCGGTGGCTGTGGATTCGGCGTGATTGGGACGGAATCGGGGGTGTCTGGTCTGATCTGCTGGGAACATGCTCTGGAACCCGTAATCTGCTGTGTCACAACGCGAGAGTGTTCGTGCCTGGTCAGGCGGCCGAGCTAGGACACCCTTACCAGCCCTGAAGTGCAGGTTTACAGTGCGTGTCCGAGCGTTGGTCCGGCGCGAACAGGCGGTAGCGTCTAGAAGGACCGGTACGCACACGTGGCCGGGCGCGTCGTCCACGGCAGGTCGGTGGGCGGGGGTTAAGGGCAGGAACGTCGAAGGAGCAGCGGACGTGACGACTACCGGTGGTGCGGGCCAGCGGATCGAAACCGCCGCGCAAACGCTGTGGGAGGCACCCGATGTGGTGCACGACAGCAAGCAGGTCGGTCCCACGGGTCGCCCGTTGCGGGAGATTCCGGAGCCGCCCGAGCCCGATCACACCGCGCCGGCGCTGATCGTCGCCATGTGCAATCAGAAGGGTGGCGTCGGCAAGACCACCTCGACCATCAATCTCGGTGCGGCGCTGGCGGAGTACGGGCGCCGGGTGCTGCTGGTGGACCTGGACCCGCAGGGCGCGCTGTCGGCGGGACTCGGTGTGGCGCATCATGATCTGGATGTCACCGTGCACAACATGCTGGTCGGGCCGGGCAAGGTCAATCCCGACGACGTGCTGATGAACACCAAGGTCGAGGGCATGGACCTGCTGCCGTCCAATATCGACCTGTCGGCGGCGGAGATCCAGCTCGTCAACGAGGTGGGCCGCGAGCAGACGCTGGGACGGGCGCTCGCGCCGCTGCGCAACCGCTACGACTACATCCTCATCGACTGCCAGCCGTCGCTGGGCCTGCTCACCATCAATGCCCTGGCCTGCGCCGACGGCGTCATCATTCCCATGGAGTGCGAATACTTTTCGCTGCGCGGGCTGGCGCTGCTCAACGACACCGTGGAGAAGGTGCGGGACCGGTTGAATCCGGAGCTGGTGCTGTACGGCATCGTGGTCACCATGTTCGATGCCCGCCTATTGCATTCGCGTCAGGTCATGACGCGCGTGGTCGAGGTGTTCGGCGACCTCGTGTACGACACGGTCATCTCGCGCACCGTGCGCTTCCCGGACGCCAGTGTCGCGGGTGAGCCGATCACCACCTGGGCTCCGAAATCCGGTGGCGCGGAAGCGTATCGGGCGATGGCCAGGGAAGTCATCCAGCGGTCGGGCCGTTGAGCGATTCTTTCGACACGGCGTCCGAGCACGAACCGGCGGACGCGGATGAGGCGCTGCCCGCGGATGGCGGCGTGCTCGGGGATATCACCGACTCCGGCACCATCTCTCCGGAGCCGGTCGCGGCCCCCAACGAGGCCGTTGCTCCGGACAATTCGGACTCCAAGGGCAAATTCCACCTGAACCTGACCAACTTTCAGGGCCCGTTCGACCTGTTGCTGCAGCTGATCAGCTCGCGCCGGCTGGATGTCACCGAGATCGCACTGCACAAGGTGACCGATGAGTTCATCGCCTACACCAAGGCCCTCACCGCCAGCCTGTCCGGCGAACAGGGCCTGCGCGCCGACAAGATCCTCGACCAGACCACCGAATTCCTGCTCATCGCCGCCACCCTGCTGGATCTGAAGGCGGCCCGATTGCTGCCCTCCGGCGAGGTGTCCGACGAGGAGGACCTGGAACTGCTCGAGGCCCGCGACCTGCTGTTCGCGCGCCTGCTGCAATACCGGGCGTTCAAACAGGTGGCCGAGTTGCTCGGCGAGCTGGAGGCCGCCGCGCTGCAACGGTATCCGCGCGCGGTCTCGCTCGAGGAGCGGTATCTGGCCCTGTTGCCGGAGGTTACGCTGGGGGTGGACGCCGCGGGCTTCGCGGAGGTCGCCGCCACGGTGTTCCGGCCGCGTCCGAAACCCCGGGTGGGGCTGGATCACATCCACGCCCACTCGATTTCGATCGCCGAACAGGCGGCACTCGTGCTCGAGTTGCTGAAAAGCCGTGGGGCGGGGGCGTGGACGACCTTCCACGAAATCTGCGTCGACTGCGAGCACCCGATCCAGATCGTGGCCCGCTTCCTGGCGCTGCTCGAGCTCTATCGGGGCAAAACCCTCGAGTTCGACCAGCCCGACCCGCTGGGCCCGCTGTCGGTGAGCTGGCTCGGCGAGCTCGAAGACCTACCCCCGCAACCGGTGCTGATCGAGGAGGACTACGGGTGACCGAGGTGCACAACCCGGAAGACGACGCGCGAACCCCGCCTGCCGCCAACCCACCCGCGCTCACCCCGGCCCAGCAGATCATCGCCGACGCCGCCGCGGCCGCGAAGACCCGGCCCGTGCCCGCCGCGCTCATGCGCACGAGCGAGCCGACGGGTCACCTCGACGTCGTGGCACAGGATTCGAGCCGGTCGACCTCGGCCGAACCGGACGCCGCCCCCGAATCGGCGGCCACCCAGCCGGAATCCGACTCGACGAAGCTCGAATCCGACGCAGTGACGCTGGATTTCGCGCCCACGACGCCAGCGCGCGCGACCCGGCCTGTGGAGGCAATGGCTGTGGACGCAGAAGGGGTCGTGGGTGCAGACGAGGGTGGAGGCGCAGCGGCGCCTGAGGGCGTTGAAGCACCTGCGGACCAAGTAGGGCGCACGGATGTGACGGGGCCGGGGTCTGTGTCGGACGGGCACTCCGGGACGGTCGCGTCCGATTTGAGCGAATCAGGGCTCGGGGTGGCGGAGGCCGGTGCGGGTTCAACGGAAGTCGGTGAGGGCTCGGGCGAGCGGGAGATCTCGGCGATTGTGTCGGATGTCTCCGCGCGCGGTGGGGGTGACGCGGAGCTCGATGAGGACGAGGAGGAGCTGAGCGAGGAGGAGTTTCGGGCGGCGCTCGAGGCGATGTTGCTGGTGGTGGATGCGCCTGCGCCGGTGGAGTTGCTGGCCTCGGCGATGCGGGCGCATCCGATTCGGGTGGAG
>NZ_JBSGBY010000313.1:0-10011 GCF_053601505.1 Nocardia sp. NPDC004722 | reverse complement strand
GGGAGTTTTGCTGGTCGGCCTGCTCGGCACCGTCACGCTCGGCGCGGGCGGTGCCGCGGCCGACAACGGTGATCTGTGCTCGCCACCCGGCCTGGCCGCCGCCAGCGCCGCGCCCACCAATCTGGCGTCCGGACAGCGCGACGCCGGGGCGGACCGGTTCACCACCGCCACCACCACACCCCTGAACACGATCGATATCGGCAAGCTGGGGCTGCTCACGCCCGGCAAGCTGAGCATCGGCACCCTGTCGGACGCGCCGCCGAGCATCTGCGTGAACTCCAAGGGCGTCTTCACCGGCTTCGACAACGAGTTGCTGAAGGCGATCGGCGCGAAACTCGGCCTGCAAGTGGAGTTCACGGGCACCGAATTCGCGGGCCTGCTGGCCCAGGTCGCCAACAACCGCTTCGACGTGGGTTCCTCGAGCATCACCACCACCGACGCGCGGCGGCAGCTGGTCGACTTCACCAACGGCTACGACTTCGGCTATTTCTCGCTGGTGGTGCCGAACGGCAGCGGCATCAAGGGTTTCGCGGATCTGCACAAGGGCAATCGGATCGGTGTCGTGCAGGGCACCGTGCAGGACGAGTACGTCGTCAACGAACTGCACCTGGATCCGGTGAAGTTCCCCGACTACAACACCGCCTACGCGAACCTGAAGTCCGGCCAGATCGATGCGTGGGTCGCGCCCTCGCAGCAGGCCATCGGCGCGATCAAGCCGGGTGACCCGACCTCGATCGTGCAGAACACCTTCAGCGTCAACAACTTCACGGCCTGGGCGGTGCGCAAGGGCAACCAGCCACTGACGGACGCGCTGAATGCCGGGCTGGACGCCGTCATCGCCGACGGCACCTACCTCAAGCTGTACGAGGACTGGGTGCCGCGACAGCCGCCGCCGGGCTGGAAGCCGGGTTCCAAGGCGGTCGCCGCACCGGACTGGCCGAACTTCACCGAGATCGCCGCCGAGCACGCCAAGGACAAGCCCGACAACAGCGGTGTCGCACCGAAATCCACGCTGGCGCAGCTGAAGGACACCTTCTTCGACTGGTCGCTGTACCGCAAGGCCTTTCCCGATCTGATCAAGACGGGTCTGCCCAATACCCTGATCCTGGCGCTGGTTTCGGGTCTGCTCGGCACCGTGCTCGGCATGCTGCTGGCGGTGGCGGGCATCTCCCGCACCCGCTGGTTGCGCTGGCCCGCACGGGTTTACACCGATATCTTCCGTGGTCTGCCCGCCGTGGTGATCATCCTGATCATCGGCTTGGGTGTGGGCCCGCTGGTCAAGAACCTCACCGGCAACAACCCGTATTGGCTGGGCGCGATCGCGCTGGCGCTGCTGGCGTCGGCGTACATCGGGGAGATCTTCCGTTCCGGCATCCAGTCGGTGGAGGCCGGGCAGCTGGAAGCGGCCCGCGCCATCGGTTTCGGGTACCGGCAGGCCATGGCGTTGGTGGTGATCCCGCAGGGTGTGCGCCGGGTGTTGCCCGCGCTGATGAACCAGTTCATCGCGCTGATCAAGGATTCCTCGCTGATCTACTTCCTGGGCCTGCTGGCCACCCAGCGCGAATTGTTCGCGGTGGGACGGGATCTCAACGCGCAGACCGGCAATCTGTCGCCGCTGGTCGCGGCGGGCCTGATGTACCTGCTGCTGACGGTGCCGCTCACGCACCTGGTCAACTACATCGACCAACGCATGCGCGAGGGTCGCCCGCAGCCGGGGGCCATATCCGGCTCGGCCGGATCCGCCGAACCACTCGAACAGGCCGTCATCACCGAAGGGCGTGGAGCATGAGTGCCTCCCTGACCGGCACCGGCCTGCGATTGACGCTGGGCCGCAACGAGATTCTGCGCGGCGTGGACGTGCACGTGGACGCGGGCAAGACCACCACCGTGATCGGCCCGTCCGGCTCCGGCAAGTCGACGCTGCTGCGGGTGCTCAACCGGCTGCACGAACCCGATGCCGGGGACATCCTGCTGGACGGCAAGTCGGTGCTGGGGGAGAACCCGGACCGGCTGCGGCAGCGCATCGGCATGGTGTTCCAGCATTTCAATCTGTTCCCGCACATGAGCGCCGCCGACAATGTGGCGCTGGGCCCGCGCAAGCTGCACGGCCTGTCCAAGGAGCAGGCGCGCACGCTGGCGGTGCAACAGCTGGAGGCGGTCGGGCTGGCCGGGAAAGCAGATGCGCGCCCGGGGAATCTGTCCGGCGGTCAGCAGCAGCGAGTGGCCATCGCGCGAGCGCTGGCCATGAAGCCGGACATCATGTTCTTCGACGAGGCCACCTCCGCGTTGGATCCGGAGCTGGTGAAGGGCGTGCTGGCGCTCATGTCGGAGCTGGCGGGCGGCGGCATGACCATGGTCGTCGTGACCCACGAGATGAGCTTCGCCCGTTCGGTTTCCGATCGGGTGGTGTTCATGGATCACGGTCAGGTCGTCGAAACCGGCAAGCCCGAGGCCCTTTTCGAGAACGCGGAGACCCCGCGCCTGCGGCAGTTCCTGTCGCAGGTGCTCTAGCTGCTGCCGCGCCCGGATCCGCTGGCGCTGCCACTGAAGGGCAGATTGGCCAGACCGGCGAAATCGCCCTGGGCTCCGCTGTACACATTCAGGTCGACGCCCGCGCCGATGCCATTGATGGATCCGGAGTCGGTGGTCTGCCAGAAGGTCCAACCGGGCCAGCCGCCGGGCACTTCGGGCTGGTCGTTGCCCCGATAGTCGGCGATCCACAGCGGGTAGGACGTGAACTGGTTGGTGTCGGCCATGGCCGTACGCCAGAAGCGGGGATAGGTATAGATGATCGGCCGACGACCCGTCATGGCCTGCACGGTATTGAGATACCGGTGCGTCCAGTCGATGAGGGCGTCCGGAGGCAGGCCGCCGGAGTCCTCGAGATCGAGCACCGGGGGTAGGTCCAGCAGCCCGTTCTGGCCCAGCACCAGCGCCGAGTAGAACGCGCCCTGGAGTTCCGGCGATTCGGCGGGGCGCGCGAAATGGTATGTGCCGCGCGCGACTCCGGCCACCCGCATGGCGAGGCTGTCCTGGACGAAGAAGGGGTTCACGTAGCTGAGCCCCTCGGTGGCCTTGAGCATGGCGAACTGGTACCCGGCCGCGCGCACGCCGAACCAGTTGATGCCGCTGCCGCCGGGGTGCTGATAGGAGGCCACATCCGGGCCCTCGACGTCGGCGGTGGCCACCCCGGCGGGGATAGCCATCAGGATGCCGGTGACTGCGACTGTGCACACTTTCATCAGGCTTCGTCCGGTCATGCCAAAAAAGGCTAGGCCGGACGGTTCTCATAGCCGTGAAGGCTGGCCGTGTGACATTCGCCAATCGTTAGCTATCGGTGTCGGCTAGCCCAGCCAATCCAACACCGAAGCGGCGGTCCAGGACTGCTGCATGCTGCCCAGCGGCAGACCCGTGAACGGTTCGTAGTACTCCGCGAAGCTGCCGTCACTGGCTTGGCGCAGGCCCTCCGCGCGCAGCATGAACGACCGCTCGGCCCAGCCGCGGCGGGCGAAGACCCACGAGAACAGCCAGCTGATCACCGGCCACACCGGGCCGCGCCAGTACTCGCGCGGGCGAAAGTCCTTGGACACCGGGGAGGTCGAGGGCGGCAGCGCGTAGCGCAGATCCGGATGCCCGCACCAGCGCGGGCCCTCGAACAGTCGCAGCAGCCGGCGTTCGGCGTCACGCGGCAGCCCGCCCGACAGCAGCGGCGCGAAGCAGGCGAGGGTCTCGGTCTCGATCCACTTGTCCGCGCGCACATCGAAATCGCGGGCCACGCCGCTGCGCGGGTCGGTGGTGGCGACCACGCCCGCCCGGAAGTAATCGGCCCACTCGTAGAGTTCGCGCACGTCCGCGTGCGGCTGCTTGTAATCCTCGCCGATATTGGCCAGCACATCGCAGGCCAGCGCGAAGATGGCGGTCACGAACACGTCCTCGACGGCGAAGCTCATGGTCGAGGCGAGCTGGTAGTCGTCGTAGCCCGCGCGGCGCATCTGCTCGACCAGCCACATGTAGCGGTCGTACTCGCGGTCGCTGGGCCGCTGCGTGGCGTCGCCGACCACCTGCAGGTCCTCCCGCTGGTAGGGCGGCAGGTCCGGGCCCGGAATCACGTTCTCGTAGGCGCGATCCCAGCGCGGCGAGTTGTCCATGCCGGACTCCCAGCCGTGGTACAGCGTGATGCGGCCGTGTTGCTTGGGGTCGCGGGCATACGCCAGCCAACGATGCCAGCGCATCAGATCGCCCCAGCGCCGGTGCAGGAAGTCCTCGGCCACCGCACGGGTGCTGCGGCCGTGGCGGCGCGAGTGGTCCAGAATCCGCTGCACCGCAATGGCATGCACGGGCGGCTGGGTGATGCCGGAGGTGTCGGGCCCGTCCGGCGCGTCGGCGGCCAGGCGACGGCATTCCCAGCGCGAGGGTCCCGGGAAGTAGCCGTCCACGCCATTGGCGAAGACGATGTGCGGGATCATGCCGTTGCGCCATTGCGCGGACAGCAGGGTGTCGAGTTCGAGCGCGGCTCTCTCCACACTCAGCGGGGCCAGGCCGACGGCCACGAAGGCCGCGTCCCAGCTCCACATGTGCGGGTACAGCTTCGGTGCGGCGCTGGTCATGGTGCCCAGGTCATTGCCGCGCAGCAGGTAGGCCGCGCGGGCCGCGAGCTGGGTGGGCGTGAATCCCGGGTGCGTCATCGCCCTATTCTGCGCTGGGACTCGCAGGTACGCGCGGTGGACCGGGCTGGAGGACGGCTCCTGATCGCCAGATTGCACTTCGTTCGCCTTCTCATGAATCAGTCGAGCGTTGGTGTGCCCGACCGAAGCATCGCAGCCCGACCCCACGCGGTTACGGTGATCACATGGCGAATTCCGCGAAGACCAGCACCAACCCGCCGACCGCCCTCATCACCGGGGCCAGCCGGGGGCTGGGCGCGGCGATCGCGCGGGAACTCGCCCCTACTCACCGGTTGTTGCTGGGCGCACGCTCCCCACAGGCCCTGGAGCCGATCCTGGGTGAGCTGCCCGGCTCGACCGGGTGGCCGGTCGAGCTCACCGACTACGCGGCGGTGGCGCGCGCGGTCGAGGGCATCGAACGGCTGGATGTACTGGTGCACAATGCCGGAATCGCCGACCTGGGAACGATAGCCGATTCCACGGTCGCGCAGTGGCGGAATACATTGGAAGGCAACCTGATCGCGGTCGCGGAGTTGACCAGGCTGTTGCTGCCCGCCTTGCGCGCCGCCAACGGGCATGTGGTGCTGATCAATTCGGGTGCGGGGCTGCGGGCGAATCCGGGCTGGGGCGTGTACGCGGCGAGCAAGTTCGGGTTGCGCGCCTTCGGCGACGCGCTGCGGCTCGAAGAGCCTTCATTGCGGGTGACGTCGGTGCACCCGGGCCGGATCGACACCGATATGCAGCGCGAGATCATCGCGGGTGAGGGGCGGGCCTACGAGCCGCGCGAGTTCCTCACCGCGGAGACGGTGGCGCGGGCGGTGCGCAATGCGGTGGAGACCCCGCGTGACGCGCATCCCACCGAGATCGTGTTGCGGCCCATCGCACGTTGAGTCCTGTACTCCCACACTGAGAGCAGCCTTAATTTCTCCGCTGAATTCGAATCATTTCGCACAGATTTCGTGTTCGGTTCACTACCTGTGGATATAAAAGATGAGCCCTGCGAGGGAGGCAAGGCCGCAAAAATATATATCTCGGAGTGATCGACAGGTATGGACAGAAGACAGCTGCTCGCCTTGCTCGCCGCGGGCACTGCGACAGCCCTGACGGGCTGCTCTGCCGATCCGGCTCCGCACAAGGTCACGCCGCGGATCAGCGGTCCCACCACCACGCCCGCGCCGTCGCCGGTGCCGCAGGCGCTGCCCGTGCCCTCGGGTGCGCCGAAGGCGCACATTCCCGCCGGGACCATCACCGCCCTGCCCGGCACGGGCAGCAATCTGGCGCTCACCGTCGATGACGGCGCGAGTCCGGAAGTCGTCGGCGCGTATATCCAATTCGCCAAGGACACCGGCGCGCGGTTCACATTCTTCGTCACCGCCTATTACGACTCCTGGACCACGCATCGCGCCGCGTTGCGGCCGCTGGTGGAGTCGGGCCAGATCCAGCTGGGCAATCACACCTGGGATCACCCGGACCTCACCAAACTGTCCGCGGCCGAGGTGTCCAACCAGCTCGCCAAGGCGAAGACGTTCCTGCGCAACAACTTCGGCGTGGACGGCGGTCCCTATTTCCGTCCGCCCTACGGCCGTCACGATGCTACGGTCGACAAGGTGGCGGCCGATCTCGGCTACACCGTTCCCGTCATGTGGTACGGCTCGCTGTCGGACTCGGGTGTCATCACCGAGGACTACCTGATCGAGTGCGCGCGAAAGTATTTCAATGCGCAGGCCATCGTCATCGGGCATGCCAACCATCCGGCGGTCACCCACTGCTACGGCCAGATGACCGACATCATCCGGAGCCGCAATCTGTCGCTGGTGACGCTCAACGACGTCCTGGTGTCGCCGACCTGACCGGGTCGCGGTGGGGGAGTGGAAGTTCCGGCGCCAGGGGCGCCGCAGTGAGGGAATGAGGTTCGACATGGACAGACGACGGCTGCTGACGATGCTGGCGGCGGGCACGGCTGCCACCCTGCTGGGCACCGGCGAGGCGCGCGCCGACTTCCCCTTCGACACCGGATCCTCCGGCATCGTCCCGCAGATTCCGGGATTGCCGCAGGTGACACCGGATTTCGGGCCCAAGACACCGATCGGGACCGGCACCATCAACGCGCTGCCCGGCGACGGCAATCACATGGCGCTCACCATCGATGACGGCGCGAGCTCCGAAACCATCGGCGGTTTCATCGATTTCGCCCGCAATACCGGCGCGCGGTTCACCTTCTTCGTGACCGCCTACTACCCGGGCTGGCTCGACCACCGCGACGCGCTGCGCCCCCTGGTCGATTCCGGTCAGGTCCAGCTGGGCAATCACACCTGGGATCATCCGGACCTGACGCGACTATCCGGCGGCGCGATCGCCGATCAGCTCAACCGCTGCAAGGACTTCCTCTGGAACCAGTACGGCACCGACGGCACCCCGTACTATCGCCCGCCCTACGGCCGCCACAACGGCGGTGTCGACGCGGTCGCCGCCGACTGCGGCTACACCGTGCCGACCATGTGGTACGGCAGCCTCAACGACACCAATACCGTCATCAACGACGCCATGCTGCTGGATGCCGCGCGGCAGTGGTTCCGGGCTCAGGCCATCGTCATCGGCCACGCCAACCGCCCGACGGTCACCCACCTCTACGACCAGCTCTCCGACATCATCCGTGAACGCAATCTGCAATTGGTCACCCTCAACGATGTCCTGATCCCGCCGCGCTAGTTCCCGGATGGGATGCTTGACCGCATGGCGGTGGACAGGGCCGAGGCCGCGGGCAGAGCGGAGGCGACGGGTGGTCGCTGGGGCGAGCACAATGTCGAGCGCCGCCGCGCCATCATCGCCGCGTATGTCGAGCTGATCGAGGAATCCACACCGGGCGCGGACATTCCGCTGCAGGTGATCGCCGACCGGGCCGGAGTGAAGCGGTCGGTGGTCTACCGGCACTTCGCCGATCGTGGCGATCTGGACGCCAAGACGCGGGAGTTCGCGGTCGAGAACGTGGTCGAGCTGGTGATGCCGGACTTCGACCCGCAGGAAGGACTGCGCGACACCATCGTTCGTATTGTCGGCACCTATGTCGGCTGGGTGGCGGTGCACGCGCGGCTGCACGGCTGGATCGAGCGCGGACCCGGCAGCGCCGACCCGGCGGGCCAGGCCGTGGTGGTCGGCACCAAGGCGGCCATCGCCGAGCGGGTCGCGCAGCTGTTCACGCTGGCGGCGAGCGTTGTCGGGCAACAGCATCCGGGCATCGATCCGGCCGCCTTCGCCATCGTCTCGCTGGTGGACGGTGGCGTGACGCGGTGGCTTGAGACGCGTCCGGCCGATCTGGACGAGGCCGAGCTGACCCGCCTGCTCGGTGATTCGATCTGGGCCCTGTTCGACGCGATGGCCCGCACGCGCGGCTTCGTCGTCGACCCGGAGCGGCCCATCGCGGAGCTGCTGGCGGACCCGCCCGCGCCGCTCGATCTCTGACTCTTCTCCCCTTTTGTCACGGAGTGTGCGCGACATTGTGTCGCGATCACTCTTGTTTCGGCATGTCGTGACCGGTACCGTCGGTCTTACCGCGACATGATGTCGCGGTCACCCGAAACAGGGAGAACGCCGTGAACACATCCCCCGGCCTCGACGACTACACCGAATCGCTCGGCACGCTCTCGGACGGATCGGTCAACAAGCGCTTCGATCCGTACGTCGACATCGACTGGGATCACCCCGACTTCGTGGTCCGCGCCGACGACGACCGCTGGATCCTCCCGCCCACCGACCCCTTCGGCGCGCACCCCTGGTACCAGGCGCTGCCGCGGGAACGGCAGATCCACATCGGCATGTGGCGGCAGGCCAATGTCGCCAAGGTCGGGCTGCAATTCGAGAACCTGCTCATTCGTGGCCTCATGCAATACGTGTTCTCGGTGCCCAACGGCTCACCCGAATTCCGTTACTGCACACACGAAGCCATCGAGGAGTGCAACCACACCATGATGTTCCAGGAGGTGGTCAACCGCGTCGGCATGGATGTCGCGGGCATGCGCTCCTGGGTTCGGGTGGTCGGCCCGCTGGTCCCGTTCCTGGCCTCGCTGTTCCCCGAATGGTTCTTCGTCATGGTGCTGGCGGGCGAGGAACCCATCGACCACGCCCAGAAGACCGTGCTGCGCGGCGGCGACCGCACCCACCCCATGCTCGAGCGCGTCATGACCATCCACGTCGCCGAGGAGGCGCGCCACATCAGCTTCGCGCACCAGTACCTCGAACACCATGTGCCGCAACTGGGCCCGATCAAGAAGTTCGCGCTCTCCCTGGTCTTCGCCCCCACGATGCGCATCATCTGCGACCTCATCGCCGTCCCCACCCGCAAGTTCCGCCACGACTGCGACGTCCCGCACTCGGTCGTCCGCGACATCTTCTGGCGCACCCCCGAAGCCCGAAAAATGCTGCGCGACTTCTTCGCCGACGTCCGCATGCTCGCCGAACAACTCGACCTGATGAACCCCGTAGCCCGCATCCTGTGGCGCCTGTGCCGCATCGACGGCGCGCCCTCGCGCTACCGCAGCGAACCCGCCCGGAAGGCCGCGTGACTATGGGCCTCCTGGTCCGATCACCCTGGCTGGATGAGGATTTCGAGGAACTGTGCGGGTTGGCTCGGATGATCGTGGCGGCAATGGTCGCGCGCGACCGGTGAGCGACGAATCAGGCGGTGAACACCGCGGACTCTCGGAGTCGGTGTAGGCGGAGGGCTAGTTGGATTTCCAGGGCGCGGTTGGGGTGTTGCCAGCCTTCGCCGAGGAGGCCGGTGATGCGGTCGAGGCGTTGGGTGACCGTGTTCACGTGGACGTGGAGTTGTTTGGCGCTGGCGGTGAGGCTGCAACCGGTGGCGAAATAGGTTTCGAGGGTGTGGATGAGTTCGGTGCGGCGGCGGGCGTCGTAGTCGACGACGGGGCCGAGGGTGTCGTCGAGGAAGCCGGGTGTGTCGGCGTCGTCGCTGATCAGCAGGCCGACGAAGCCCAGATTGGCGGCGCTGCAGGCGGTTCCGGTGCGGCCGAGGGCGTGTAGGACGCGCACGCAGCGAACCGCCTCTCGGTAGGCGGCCTCGGTGCCGGCCGGTAGGTCCGCCGGTCCCGCGGCCGCGATGGTGGCGCGGGAGCCGAGCGCCGCTGTCAGTTCGCGGCCGATCCGGCCCGCGATGGCGGCGGGGTCCGCACCGGGCAGCAACAGGACGGTGTGCGCGCCGCGGGTGGCCGCGAGGCCGTGGTGGGAGATGCCGTATCCCGTTGTCCAGGTGGCCATTCGACGATGGTCGCCGTGGTCGACCACCACCAGCACATGGGGGCGGCGCAGGTCGATGCCGAGCAGGGCCGCGCGGTTC
>NZ_JBSGBY010000312.1:0-10012 GCF_053601505.1 Nocardia sp. NPDC004722 | reverse complement strand
CACGGGCATTCGCGCGCAGTGGGAACACATGCCCGGGCCGCGAGAGCTCGCCGGGCGTGGTGCGTGGATCGGCGAGCAGCCGCATGGTCTGCGCCCGGTCGGCCGCCGAGATCCCGGTGCTGACACCGGAGATCGCGTCCACGGAGACGGTGTAGGCGGTGCCCTTGGGATCCTGATTGACCGCGGTCATCGGCGGCAGCTGCAGCCGGTCGCAGTCCTCACCGGTCATCGGCACGCAGAGGACGCCGCTGGTGTGCCGCACCAGGAACGCGATATTCGCGGCCGTGGCGTGCTCGGCGGCCAGGATCAGGTCGCCTTCGTTCTCGCGGTTCTCGTCGTCCACGACGAGCACCATGCCGCCGCGGGCGAGGGCGGCCACCGCCGCCGCGATGGTGTCGAGTGCCTCGGTCATCGTCGACCACCTCCTCCGGGCCGCACGGGCTGTCGGCCTATTTCCAATCGAAATATGCCGGGCGGAGAACAGCGAGGTCAGGTCCCGCTCACTGGTCAACAGTGAGCGCACAACGGCCCCCAAAAGACGACGGCCCGGAAGCGATTCGCTTCCGGGCCGTCGTTCAGAGCACTGTCAGTGCGCCGCACCACCGGTGGCCGCGGTGCGCCCGTGCTTCATCACGAGCGCCCCGACCAGCGCCACCGCCGCGGAGATCGCCACGAAGTAGAAGCTGATCTCGTACCCCTTGTCGGCGTACAGCAGCGGAATGTCCTTGGTGACCGGCGGCGCGCCCGCCACCGACACCACGGCCTTGACCGGGTTGGCGGTCAGGAACGCCGTCGCCACCGCGAGCCCGATGCCCGCGCCCATGGCCTGCATGACGCCCAGCATGCCCGCGCTGATGCCCTGCTGTTGTGCCGGAACACCTTCCACGATCAGGTTCGGTGTCGAGGCGTAGTACAGCGCGAACGCGATGCCGTACACCGCGCTGATCAGCGCCTGCGTCTGCCAGCCGTGCGAGAGCGCGGCATAGGCGAGGCTGCTGCCGACGAAGATGACCAGCGCCGTGATCAGCGGCCACCGCGCACCGGAGCGCCGGATCCACAGACCGCCGAGGAAGCCGAACAGCATGGCGATCAACGACTGTGCGAGCGTGACGTGCGTGGCGAACTTCAGCAGCGAGAAGTTTTCACCGTAGGTGTAGCCGGGGCTCAGATCCACCTTCACCATGTCCGGCGGCAGCTTCGAATACACCATCTCCGGCGGCACCTGTGCGTTCACGACCTCCGGTGTCACCTGCGCGTTGACCTGATCGGTCAACTGCTGCACCAGCGCGGGCGGCAGCTCGACACCCGGCGGCATCGCGGCCTTGGCCTGCGCCTCGGCCTGCGCGAGTCCCTGCGCACGAGCCTGCGTCAGCGCCATGGCCTGTGCCTGTTGCAGCGCACCGGCTTTCACCTGCTCCCAGGTGGCGTCCTTGACCTGCGAGACCACCTGATCCGACGGCGGCGACTGCGTCATGTAGCCGGTCGCGTACGACTGGTAGCCGATCATGAACGAGGCCAGCAGGCCGATGAACAACACGATGCTGACGCGCGGATTGAACAGCAGCTTCATATCCATGATCGGCTGCTTCGCCCGCATCTCCACGATCGGGAACAGCGCCAGCAGCACGAGCCCGCCGATCAGCCAGGCCAGCGTGGACGGCCTGGTCCAGCCCCAGTCCTGCCCCTTGTCCAGGTACAGCAGGGTGAGCGTGGCGCCCGCGCCGAGCAGGATCGCGCCGATCAGGTCCAGGCGCTGCGGGGTGCGCAGCTTCGACTCCGGCACCACGATGATCAGCAGCGGAATCATGATCAGCGTGAAGACGAACAGGAACCAGAACAGTCCGCGCCAGCTGTAGTGATCGGTGATGTAGCCGCCGATCAGCGGACCGGCGAGGGCGGAGACACCCAGACCCGTGGAGGCGATGCCCAGGCCGATCGGAACCATCCGGCGCGGCATCAGGTCCCGGATCAGGCCGTAGGACACGACGGTGGTGGCGATCGCGGTCGCCTCCAGCGCGCGGCCGACCAGGAACAGCGCCCAGTTGCTGGTGATGGCACAGATGATGGTGCCGATCAGGAACAGCACACCGCAGACCAGGAACATCCGCTTCTTGCCGTAGATGTCGCTGAGCTTGCCGATCAGCGGGGACACGGCGGCGCCGAAGATGCCGAAAACGATGATGGCCCAGTTGATGTTCGCGCCCTGTGAGGGGAAGGTGGGCGCGATTTGCCGGATGGCCGACGCGACCATCACGTACTGCATCGGGGAGACCTCGGTGAACAGCACGATGACCGCGAGGACCGACCAGATCCTCAGATTCGACGCGCCGTCGAGGCGGCCGGATTCGTCAGGCGCGGGGCTGGGTGGCACCGCGGTGTCGACGGAGGTGGACATACTGCGTCCTCCAGGGTGGGTAGTAACACGATGGTGTGAACCGTGTCACGACCGCTGACCGCCGACTATGAGCAAGTCCGTTCAGTGGGAATCGCTGGAATTCTGCTTCTTCGCAGGTCTGCGGCGGCTACGCTGTCTCGCCAATTTGTCCATATCCGCGAGCAGGTCCTCGGCGAATTCCTTCTCGGCCTCGTAATGCTTGACGCACCAGCGCAATACCGCGCTCGGATAGGCCCAATCCGGATTCACGTCCGCGCCCTCGGCATCGGCCTCGGCGCGACGACGCATGGTCTCGGTGTATTCGATGTGCTGGGTGAGGATTTCGCGCATGCGCTCGGGTTCGGCCAGATGTCCCAGCCAGGCCCGCAGCATCACACTGTGTTTGAGCACCGGGGCCTCGACGGGGGAGTGATTGACCCAGTGCGAGGCGGCTTCCCGCCCGCTGTCGGTGATGGCGTACATGCGTTTACCGCGCATGCCGTCCTCGGAGGTGACCGTGCGAGAAGTCGCGTAGCCGTGTTTCTCCAGCCGTTTGAGTTCGGCGTAGATCTGACTGAACGACGGACTCCAATAGAAGAACTGCAGACTCCAGTCCGCCCATTTCTTCAGGTCGTATCCGGAGAGTTCCTCTGCGTGCGAGAGCATTCCGAGGACCGCCCACGCCGTCGTGGGCAGCTCCGGAATCGACTGCGGCTCTTCGTGCACGCCTTCGGCCATCATCGAACTGTATCGCCCCCGCATCCGCCTTCTCCGCTCAACGCCAGTGCGCGCGACGCGGGAACAGGGTGCGGCCGGCCTCGTGCGCGACCTCGAGCACGACGCGGGCCAGCCGGTCGTAGCTCATGCCGTCGGCGCGACCCGACAGTGACAGCGCGGCGGGCGCGGTGCCCCGACCCCGCAACGGCGCTGCGACACAGGCGATTCCGGCCACCGCCTCCTCGCGGTCGATGGCGACGCCCTGACGCAGGCGGATCTGCTGCAGCTCGCGGCCCAGGGCCTCCGGCTCGCTGATGGTGCGCGGGGTCAGCTTGGGCAGCCGGGTGCGCAGCGCGGCCTCGGCGATATTGGGCTCCAGGCAGGCGAGCATGGCCTTGCCGAGAGCCGTTGCGTGCGCGGGCATCCGGCCACCCAGGCGGGTGGGCAGGCTGGCGGCGAAACGACCACCGGCCTTGTCCAGGTAGACCACATCGCGGCCGTCGAGCACGGCCAAATGGCCGACCATGCCGGTGCGCTGGCTCAGCTCGTGCAGCAGCGGGGACACGGCATCACGAATCTCGTTGTGGTCGGCGGTGAGTCCGCCGAGCTCGAGGGCGCGCATGCCCAGGCGGTAGCCGCCCGAGGTGTGGGCCAGCCAGCGCAGCTTGATCATCTGGTCGAGGATCCGGTGCACGGTGGACCGCGGCAGCCCGGTGCGCTCGACCAGTCCGAGCAGCGTCAGGGTGGGGGTGGAAGCGTCGAAAGCGTCCAGGATCAAGGTCATCCGCTCGATCATCGAGACGGGGACCTCGGCGCTGGAGTGAGTTTCCTTGGCACGCATGGGCTTGTGGGTGTGTCGAGTCTCCGCCGGGGGCAGCATGGTGACGGACATATGTACCTCCGTTGGTTCATATCCAGTCTAGGACTATTCCGATTAGGCATGTACCTGGATCGGAGCTTGTGCTACCCATCACAGTGCCCTGCGCCACAACCTGCGGAATCGGGAGAACTACGTAAAACCTACGCATACGTGTCCCGATCACCGAACCCCGTAGTTGACGCCTCCGGTCCCCGAGCTGCTGTCATGACTTCTAGCTATATTTCGGATCGAAATAAGGAGGCGCTGTGGATCCGGTCCTCGACCAGACCCCGGCCATCGACGCGACAGCTTTCAAGACCGTTCTGGGGCGCTTCGCCTCGGGCGTCACCGTGATCACCGCCCTTGACGAGGGCGGGCCCATCGGCTTCGCATGCCAGTCGTTCGCATCGTTGTCCATCGACCCGCCGCTGGTGAGTTTCTTCCCGGCGCGGACCTCGAGCACCTGGCCGAAAATCCGTGCGGCGGGCCGGTTCTGCGTGAACATCCTGGCCGACCACCAGACCGAGATCTGCCGTCAGCTCGGGCGGCCCGGCGCGGACAAGTTCGCCGGCGTCGAGTGGACCGCGTCCGCCAACGGCTCGCCATTGCTCACCGGAGCCATGGCAAGCATCGACTGCGAACTGCACGACGAGGTCGACGGCGGCGATCACACCATCGTCATCGCCCGCGTGACCAGCCTGAACGAGCATTCCGAGGCGAACCCGCTGCTGTTCTATCGCGCGGGCTTCCAACGTCTCGCACACCAGTAGCTACCTCCCGGCCAGTGAGACTGCGCTGTCATCGCCGTCACAGGGCCGCGACCATTTGAAGCAAGGCAAGGGAGAGGAATTCACATGACCACCGCAGAGAGTGAAGTTCGCGTCATCGACTCGGGGAAGCCCCCGACCCGGTTCGCGCGCGGCTGGCACTGCCTGGGACTGGCCGACTCCTTCCGTGACGGAAAGCCGCACACCGTCAAGGCTTTCGGCACCGAGATCGTGGTGTTCGCGGCCGAGGACGGCACGCTGAACGTGCTCAATGCCTACTGCCCGCACATGGGTGGCAACCTTGCCGACGGCACCGTCAAGGGCGACTCCATCGCGTGCCCGTTCCACGACTGGCGCTGGAACGGCAAGGGCAAGTGCACCGGCATCCCGTACGCGCGCCGCGTGCCCCCGCTGGCCCGCACCAAGGCGTGGCCGACCATGGAGGAGAACAAGCAGCTCTTCGTGTGGAACGACCCGGAGGGCAAGCAGCCCCCGGCCGAGCTGGCGATCCCGCGCGTCGACGCCGCCTTCGACGACGAGTGGACCGACTGGACCTGGAACTCCATGATCGTCGACGCCAACTGCCGCGAGGTCGTCGACAATGTGGTGGACATGGCGCACTTCTTCTACGTGCACTACGGCTTCCCGACCTTCTTCAAGAACGTCTTCGAGGGGCATACCGCCGCGCAGTACATGACCTCCGTCTCGCGCGAGGACATGATGGGCGAGACCGCCAAGGCGCTGGGCGGCAAGAACGTGCTTCAGTCGGAGGCCGCGTACTACGGCCCGTCCTACATGATCGATTACCTCAAGAGCGAGAGCCCGAACGGTCTCGTCGTCGAGGGCTACCTGATCAACTGCCACTACCCGATCAACGAAGACCAGTTCGTGCTGATGTACGGCGCGATCGCCAAGAAGCCCGCGGGCGTCCCGGCCGAGCAGGCGCAGGAGATCGCCGAGAAGTTCGTCGGCGGCCTGGGCAAGGGCTTCGAGCAGGACGCGGCCATCTGGAAGCGCAAGTCGCGCATCAACAATCCGCTGCTGTGCGAGGAGGACGGGCCGGTCTACCAGCTGCGTCGCTGGTACGAGCAGTTCTATGTGGACGTGGCCGAGGTCAAGGATGAGATGACCGACCGGTTCGAATACGAGGTGGACACCACCCGCGCGGTCACCGCCTGGGAGGCGGAGGTCGCCGACAATATCGCCAAGCGCGAAGCCGCCGCGGTTCAGGGCTGAGAGGCACTGCCATGGACAAGGTTTCGTGCCGATCCTGCGGGACGTGCGTGCTGGTGGAGAAGTACAGCGACCAGCACACCAGCGTGCAGTGGAACAAGACCGCGCAGGCGGATTGCGTCGAACTCGCCGGGAACGGCCCGCGCTCGCACACCTGCGGGGCGCTGCGCGCCAGCATCGACGAGGCCGTGGCCAAGGGCGCGGTGCACGTCAGCACCCGAGATGTGGACGTGCGCACCCGCGGTCGAACCTTGACCTAGGCGTGGGGGCCTGTGATCCAGACAGGAGTCACTGCCCCCGAGGGGAGGCCTCCCGGCGTCGTCGGCGGTCGGCCCTGAGGATGGATTACCCGGCCCGCTCGTGAACGAAACGGAAACCCCGCCGAAACGACTGTGTCACACGTCACAGTCGGCGGCGGGGGTCCGGGCAAACATGAAGCACAGGAATGGAACTGGTGGAGCAATGACGGTGACGGACATCGAGCCCGACACGGCCGCCCTCGAGCCGGGCGCATCCGCCCTGGAGGCGGAGGCCACCGCGACGGCTCAGGCCGGTGGCATCGCGACCGCGCGGATCGTGCGCGTGGTCCGCGAAACCGCCGACGCGGTGTCGCTCGAGCTCGCCCCCGAGGCCGCGCATGCCGACCGGTTCGCCTACCGTCCCGGCCAATTCCTGACCCTGCGCATCCCCAGCGACCTGACCGGATCGGTGAGCCGCTGCTATTCGCTGTCGAGCGCGCCGCACGAGGGCGGCCCCCTCAAGGTCACCGTCAAGCGGACCGTCGACGGGTACGGCTCGAACTGGCTGTGCGACAACGCCGCCGACGGTCTGGAGCTCCAGGTGCTGCCCCCGGCCGGGATCTTCACGCCGGAATCCCTGGACACCGATCTGCTGCTGTTCGCCGGCGGCAGCGGCATCACCCCGGTGCTGTCCATCCTGAAATCCGTGCTGGCGCAGGGCACCGGCCACTGCACCCTCATCTACGCCAACCAGCACGAGAATTCGGTCATCTTCGCCGCGGAGCTCGCCGAACTGGCGGCCGCGCATCCGGATCGGCTGCTGGTGCTGCACTGGCTGCAATCCGTCCAGGGTTTGCCGAGCGTGGCCGCCCTGGCCGCGTTGGCGCGACCGTGGGCGGGCCGGGAGGTCTTCGTCTGTGGTCCCGGCCCGTTCATGGACGCGGTCGCGGCGGCCATGACCGAACTCGGCGCGGACCGCAAGCGCGTGCACATCGAGAAGTTCGTGTCGCTGTCGGGCAATCCGTTCGAGACCGACACCGCCGCAATCGATGTCGCCGACGACGGTGACGTCGCCACTGCGCGCGTCGAACTCGACGGCGAGAACCACGAACTGCGCTGGCCGCGCCAGCAGACCCTGCTCGACACCATGCTCGCCAAGGGTCTCGACGCCCCCTACTCGTGCAAGGAAGGCGCGTGCAGCGCCTGCGTGTGCCGGGTCGTCACCGGTGAGGTGAGCATGCGCCGCAATGAGATTCTCGAAGAAGCCGACATCGCCGACGGCTATGTGCTTGCCTGCCAGGCAGTTCCGGTCACCGACGACGTCACCGTCACCTACGACTGATATCGCGAGGAGTACACCCCATGGCCGCGTTCGCCTCCCTCGGCTACGTCCGCGCCCACATCGCCGATGTGGACGCCTGGCGCAAGTTCGCTTTCGACACCATCGGTTTCGCTGAGGGGTCGGGCCCCAATGCCGAATCCATCTACCTGCGCGTCGACGAGCACACCTACCGGTTCGAACTGGTGCCCGGTGAGCGCGACGCCGTCATCGCCGTCGGCTGGCAGGTCGCCGACCGCCGCTCGCTGCAACTGGTGCGCGAGACCCTGGAGAAGGCCGGGATCGCGGTCACCACGCTGTCGGTGGCCGAGGCTGTCAACCGGCACGTCGAGGAGGCCATCGCCTTCGTCGACCCGTCCGGGTTCACCATCGAGGTCTTCCACGGCCCGCTGCTGGACCACAGCCCCGTCGTCGGCAAGTTCGGCAACCGCTTCGTCACCGGTGACCTCGGGCTCGGGCATGTGGTGCTGCCGGTCCGCGATATCGAGGAAGCCCGCCAGTTCTACACCGAGGTACTGGGATTCGCCTCACGCGGCTCCTTCCGCGTCGGCCCGCCGGAGCACCCCATCTGGATCCGCTTCATGGGCGTCAACCCGCGCCACCACAGCCTGGCGCTCATCCCGGGCTCGCGCCCCGACGGCCCCGGCATCGTGCACGTCATGGTCGAGGTCGACTCGCTCGACGATGTCGGCCGCGCCCTGGACCGCGTGAACAAGGCGGGCTACCACCTGTCCTCCACACTGGGCCGCCACACCAACGACAAGATGATCTCCTTCTACGTCCGCACGCCGGGCAACTGGGATCTCGAATTCGGTTGCGAGGGCATGCTGGTCGGCGACGACTACGTGGCCGAGGAGATGACCGCCGACAGCTACTGGGGCCACGAATGGGCCCGGGGCTGAATCAGTTCCGGTTGTGAGCGCGCACCAGGCGACAGAAGTCGGCGGGGTGCAGGGCGTCGTCACGCTGCCACAGGGCGGCGTCGACGGCATCGCGCTGCGAAACATGTTCCGCCACAGTGAAACCGTGGGCGTCCAGCAGAGCGGCCACGGTGTGCGGTGAGAAGAAGCTCAGAAACGGTTCGCCCTGCTCGGCCGTGGCCGCGAGGGCGAATTCGGCGTAGACGCGGCCGGATTCGTCGCGCAGTTCCGGCAGCAGCGCGTACTCCATCACCAACTCGGTGCCCGGTGCGAGCCGTCCCAAGGTATCGAGGGTCGCGCCGATCGCGGATTCCGTCAGATACATGGTGACGCCCAGCCAGCTCACCAGGGCGGGTCGGGCCGGATCGAAACCGTGGGCCGCCAATGCGGCCGCCAGATCATCCCGCTCGAAATCGACTCCGACGAATTCGACAGCAGCGGTGTCCATTCCGGCGGTCTTCAGTAATTCACGCTTCCACTCCTGGGTCGCGGGATGGTCGACCTCGTATACCGCGACCCGCTCGGCGAGCGGTGAACGGTAGGCGAAGGTGTCCAGGCCCGCCCCGAGAATCACATACTGGTCGAAACCCGCTTCGAGCCGTGACTCGGTGTAGTGGCTGCGGACGCTGACCTGGGCGCGCGCCCCCATGAGCACCGGATGATCCCCGAACTCACGGTGGTAGGCAATGAGTTCGGCGGCCCGCTCGCCCAGCAGCGCCTCGGCCACGGTGTCCTGGAAAAGATGCGGCTCGCGATCCACGATCAGATGTGCCGCACGCCCGGCCGCCGCCATCATCGCGGTCCGGCTCGGTCCGTTCTCCATCGAATTCTCCCTTCGAAAGCATGCTGGGAGAACCGATGTTAGACGCGGAAATTAGAATTCGCTTACATCATATCACATGAAAATAACTTACCTATAACGGAATTCGTTCGATAGGCGATCAATGTGTGATGCGGGCGAGTTCGGCCAGGCGCAGCAGCGAACCGTGGATGATCTCGCGCTGGGCTGCGAGCCGGGCCGCCTCGGACTCCGGAATATCCACGTGCACAGCGATATCGGTGCCTCGCCCGTCCGCCGCCGGGGACAGCCGCCAGACGAACTGCAGATCCGAGACCAGGCAGGAGATGGTGACCTGCTGATTGTGGTGATCGGTGCGCAGTGTCTGCGGCATGGGGAAGTCGGGATAGCCGTCCGGGTACATCGTGTATCCCGACGCGTCCACCCCAGGTACCGCGTCGCCGATATCAGGTTCGACACTGCCGACCCCGACCCACCATTCGGTGAACCGCGCTGGATCGTAGAGCAGTTTCCACACCGCCGCCGGGGACGCGGCGGTATGCACTCGGTCATCGAAGGTCGGCATCGGGACTCCTCTCGAGCGCTCCTCGCCGCCCCGCAGGGGTGTGCGCGGTGAGCGCGGCCAATTCCTCAGCCACGAGCCGATATTCGCGCTCCGGCTCCACCAGGCCCGACAATGGGGGCCGACCGAGATCGATGATGTTGGCGGCATAGCGGCGGCCCACCACCGCCGCGTCGGCCCGCCGCCGCCAGCCCGCGGCCGCC
>NZ_JBSGBY010000311.1:0-10018 GCF_053601505.1 Nocardia sp. NPDC004722 | reverse complement strand
GTCGGCGACGCCGCCCTCGGGCAGATCGCTCGCGGGCAGCGCGTCGTGCGCGCCCGCGGTCAGCGCGGAGTAGGAGGTGCGCCGCCACGCTTGATCGAGGGTGCGGTCGAACCGCGCGACCGCCAAGGGCTCGGCGGCGGTGGCGGTGTGGTCGAGCGGCAGGCGGGCGCGGTTGATCTCGCGGACGGGTTCGACCGCGATCACACCGGGTTCGGCGGCCGCCGCCCACTCCCGAATGCGTTCCAGCGCCACCGAATCCGCGGGCACCGGCACCTTGTCGGCCACGGCCGGGCTGCCGGGTTCGCGACCCAGCAGCATGCGATGCAGGGGCGCGGTCTGGGTGTCGAAGGCCGGCGCCCACCAGGCCACCACCTGTGCGCCCGCCCGGGTGAGCCCCACGTACAGCAGTCGCAGTTCCTCGGCCTGCTCCTCGTCCTCGGCGCGTTTGCGGCGACCGCTGTAGCCGGGTGCGTCGGGACCGCCGACATCGAGGACGCGGCGGCCCTGCTCGTCGTGGAACAGCAGGGTCGGCGGATTGCGCATCTTGCCGGTGTCCCAGGCGAAAGGCAGGTACACGATCGGGAATTCGAGGCCCTTGCTGGCGTGCACGGTGGCGATCTGCACCGCCTCGGCATCGCGATCCAGGCGGCGGCTGCGCCCGGCCACACTGCCCGACGCCGGATCGCGCACCCGGTCGGCGAGCCAGCGGGTGAGCGCGGACAGGCCCATGCCTTCCCGCAACGCGGTCTCGTCGAGCAGCTGGGCGATCTGCCGCAGGTCGGTCAGCTGCCGCTCACCGCCTTCGAGGGCGAGCAGGCGCGGGGCGAGCTTCGTTTCCGCGCTGAGCCGTTCGGCCACCGCGGCGAAACCGGAGCGGGCGAACAGCCGTCCGCAGTCGCGCAGGTCGGCGCTGAGGCGGCCGACGAGATCCGCTCCCCCGGTGTCGATCTCGGCAGCGCTCAGTCCCAGCAGCGGTGTTCCAGCGGCCAACCGCACCCGGTCGGCGCGATGCGGTTGTTCCAGAGCGTGCAGCACCCACAGCCAGTCGGTGGCCGCGGGCGTACCGAAGACGCTCGCACCGCCCGCCAGCACCGCGGCGACTCCAGCCGCCTCCAGTTCCTTGCGCACCAGATCCAGCTGCTTGTTGTAGCGCACCAGGACCGCGATATCGCCGGGGCCGATGGGCCTTTCGGCCGGTGTGCCCGCGTCGATGCGCATCCCGGAACCGAGCAGCCCGACGATATCGGCGACCACGTCGATGGCGACGCGCTCCCGCTGCCGGCCCACGGTCGGATACCCCGACCGGTTGAGCGGTCCCGCGCCACTGCGCGGCAGGCACCGCAAGCGCAGTGGCGTCGCCAGTTCCGGCGGGCCCGACAGCCGCGAGAACGGCCGGGTCGCCGCCACCCGGTGCACGGTGATCTCCTTGTGTCCCAAGGCCGCACCGCCCTGGAGGTGTTCCAGCGCGGTGAGCAGTCCCGCGTCGCTGCGCCGGTTGGTGGTGAGTTCGCGTTTGCCGTCGGCGTGCGCCACCGCGTCCAGATAGCTCAGCACCTCGGCCCCGCGGAAGGCGTAGATCGCCTGCTTCGGGTCGCCGACCAGCACCAGCGTCGCGTGCCCGTGGAAGGCGCGGCGCAGGATGTCCCATTGCAGCGGATCAGTGTCCTGAAATTCGTCGACCAGCGCCACCCGGTAGCGGTCGCGGATGCGCCCGCAGGCCAACGGACCGGCTTCGGGATCGGCCAGCACGCCGTGCAGCAGCACCAGCAGGTCGTCGAAGTCCCGCAGTCCCGAAAGCCGTTTGCGCCGTGCGGTTTCCACCCGCGCGGCGGCGGCGAAGGCCACCCGCTCGGCGGCCGGGTCCTCCTCCGACTCGGCCTCGGGTTGCAGCAGGGCGTGCGGATCCCCCACGGCCGCGGCGGCCAGCCGCTGCGCGTCCGCGGGCGGGAACGGCGCACCGCCGCGCGCGTACCGGCTCAGGTACAGATCGTCGGCCACCGTGGAGACGACGTCCTCGATCCCCTCGACCAGCCGCACCCCCGGATCCTGTTCCCCCGCCAGCCCGAGCTCGTCGAGCATGCGCTGACAGAAGCTGTGCGTGGTCGCGATGGTCCCCGCGTCGAAATCCGACAGCGCGGCCAGCAGCCGCTCGCGGCGCGCCGCGATCTCCCCCGGATTCCCCTGCGCCAGATGCCGAATCAGCTCATCGTTCGATGCGAGCGCCCGCTCCGGATCCCCCAGCGCCGTCGCCACCCCCACGAACCGATCCCGCGTCCGCTCCCGCAACTCCTGCGTCGCCGCCCGGCTGAACGTCACCAGCAGCAACTGCGAGATATCGATCCCGCCCTCGGCCACGAACCGCACCGCCAACCCGACGATGGCATACGTCTTCCCGGTCCCCGCACTGGCCTCCAGCACCGTCGTCCCGCCCGGCAGCGGCCCGGTCAACTCGAACCGATTCGCCGAATCCCCTTGTGGCGCACCGATATCACCGCCCGATCGTGGCCCGCTCACGGCTGCACCAGCCTGATGGTCGTCCCACAGTCCGTCATCGGAAGCGCCCGCGTCGGATGCGGCGCCTGGGCGATCCATGCTCGCATCCCCGGCCACGCCCGCGCCCTCGGCGGCCGAACCCGTTGCGCCGGAGCCGAACAGGTCCGCGGCCTGGGACTCCTGCGGCGTGCTCTCGCGGCGGCGGGGCTCTCCCCCCGGGCTGTCGCCGCGACGCCGCGTGCGGGCGGCTGGGCGGGGGGCCAAGTCCGCGTCCGTCAGGGAGAAGAGGTCGTCCGTCATGCGCGCGCACCGCCGGTATTCGGGCACGGCCGGGTTCCGCACGAGTGGGCGGCGGCCATGGGCAGCGAGAGGCAGCGCGCTGGGGTGCGGGACAGGGTGTTCCTCCTCGGAGCGGTCATGGCTGGCCTTGATTCTCGTTGGTGAGCAAGGGATTCCAGAGGCGGCGCGCCAGTTCGCCGAAACGGGTGGGTTCGGGGTCGGTGCCGGGTGGGGCCGGGGCGGCGGCCGCGGTGAGCTGGTCGAAGCGTGGGGAGGGACCCAGGATGTGGCGGAAGTAGCGGTCGGTGTGTTCGCCGAAGCGGTCGTCGAAGTCCTGTTCGGCGGCGTGCAGGGCGTCGTCGGTGGTCGCGCCCGCCAGGCGGCGTTCGGCGTAGGTGGCCGAGGCCGACGGGGCGATCGGCAGCGGTTCGGACAGGCCCTCGTCGCGCAGTAGTACGAGGTCGCGCAGGATGCCGCGGGCCAGGGGCGCGGTCGGCGAGGTGAGGGTGGACTGCCAGGCGGGCCGGTGGTGCTTGCCGCGGCCGATGGTGATGGCCCGCCACGACTGGTGCGTGCCGGTGGCGGCCAGCGCGAGCAGCCGAATCCACGCCGCCATCCGATGTTTCGGGGCCAGCCGCGAGAAGGTGGTGCGCAGCAGGGCGTCGTCGTGGACATCCGGGACGGTGCCGGTGAGGCGGCGGCCGTCGCCCAGATCGACGGCGATATCGATGGTGCGCGCGGGAATCTCGTGCAGCGGCCGCGCCACCCGCACCAACTGGTCGACCGTGCCCTCCACCTCGTCGAGCACGGCCGCGCCCATGCCGAACGGAGGCAGCGTGCCCCGCCGCCATTCCGCGGCGCGCAGCACATTCGGATCCGCACCGGTCAGCCGCGCCGACAGCATGCGCTCGCCCATATTCCATTTGGTCAGGCCGTCGAGTTCGATGGGCAGGCGATCGGCGATCTCCTCCTCTTCCTCGGGCACCCGAATTCCCAGGCGCTGCCACAGGAATGCGCGCACCGGGTGTTCGGCGAAGGCCACCAGGTCCGCGAGTTCGACATCCCCGCGTTCGGTCCCCGGCAGGGGTGTGGGCAGAAACAGCGGGCGCGGCACCGGAGTCCGTTCCGCCGCCAGCGCCCCGGCCAGTGCGACGGTGTCGAAGCTGAACGGGTTGTCGATGCGGAAGTTGCGGCGGTCGAAGGGCTGCAACGGATGTCGTGTCACCACGCGTTCCAGCGCGGCCGCGCCGACATGCGCGCGCACGGTGTCCAGCAGTTCGGCCAGCGGGATGGCGGGCGGGCGATGCGCGCCCGACACCGGATCGGCACCGGTGTGCAGCAGGATCAATCGCTCCCCGGCGGCCATGATGGCATCCAGCAGCAGCTGTCGGTCCTCGCTGCGCGGATCGCGGTCACCGGGCAGGCGATGCCGTGCCAGCGCGTCGTCGCCGTCGACGCCGCCGGTGCGCGGGAACACCTCGTCGTCGAGCCCGAGCAGCACCACCACCCGGTGCGGCACCGAGCGCATGGGCACCATGGTGCACACGGTCAGTTCCCCGGTGCGGAAGTTGGCGCGTGAGGGCCGCCCGGCCAGCCGTGCGTGCAACAGCGCCCCGATATCGCTGAGCCGCAAGGGAATCTGCCCGGCGGGTTCGAGCGCGGCGGCGAGTTCGCGGCGCGCCTGCACGCCGATCCAGCCCTGACTGGCGGGCATCTCGGTGAGCAGGTCCAGCGCCCGCCCCAGCACCGCCGACCAGTCGGCCGCGGGCCGCGCCGAACCGGCCGGTTCGTCGAGGGTGGAGCCGCGCAGGTCGCGCAGGCAGACCGCCAGCCGGTCGACGAATTCCGCGAACCGGCCCGCCAGATCGATGTCGTTGCTGTCCACGTCGTCGAGCGGCAGCACCAGATCCAGCCAGTCCTCGCTGGATTCGCCCGCCGCCACCCCCAGCAGGATCCGGTCCACCGCCGCGTTGAGGGTGTTCTGCGCGAAATCGCCGAGCCCGAACGCCTGCCGCTGCCGCTGCCCGATGCCCCAGCGCGCCCCGGTCTCGGTGGCCCATTCGCGCAACCGCTCGATGTCATCGTCGTCGAAGCCGCAGCGCAGCCGAACCGGTTCGGCCGCACACAGATCCAGCGCCTCGGTCACGGTGACCCGGCCGTCGGCCAACTCGAGCAGAATGCCGATCACATCCAGCAGCGGATTGACCGCCCGTTGCGCCCGATCGGCCAGCCGCACCCGCAATCCGTGCGCGGGATGCCCGGCCTCGGCGGGCGCGTGCGGCGACGCGGGCGCGGCCCACTGCCCGAACGCGGCGCGCACCAGCGGCCCGTAACTCTCCACGTCCGGGCACAGCACGATGACATCGCGCGGTTCCAGGGTCGGGTCGGCCGCGAACGCGCCGAGCAACGCGTCGCGCAGCACCTCCACCTGGCGGGCGGGCCCGTGGCAGGAGTGCACGGCGATGGTCCCGTCGGCCAGGCTCGGCTCGGGCATGAGCGACCAGCGGTCCTGCCGGATCGCGGCCTGCAGTTCCGACAGCAGCGTGCGCCCGCCCGCGGCCGGAGCGTCCGGGCGCGGGTGATAGGTGTCGATGTGGTCGTAGCCCGCCAGCCGCTGCTGCAACTCCCGCACATCCCGCCCCAGCGCCGCCAGCAGCGGATGCCGCACGCGCACACCGGCATTCGGGATCACCTCGGCGTCGGCGAGCTTGGTCCACAGGGCCGGGCTGGGATGCACCAGCCACAGGTGTACCCCGCGCCCCGACGACAGCGCCGAGAGCACCTCGAGCTGATCGGTGCTCAGCCGCGTCACCCCGAACAGCGAAATCCGTTCCGGCAGCGACACGATCGACGGTTCGGCCCGCAGCCGCGCGCACGCCGTGCCCAGCCGTTCGGCGCGGCTGGGCAGCCCCACCACCGCGCGCACCCGCCGCCACAGCAGCGGCTGCCACAGCAGATCCGGCGGCAACGCGTGGCCCGCCCCGTCGGTGTCGTGGCCCGCGGCCCAGTCGGTCACCATGGCCGGGCGCTGCGCGCCGTAACTGTCGAACAGGGCCGCGATCCGCGCGGCCGTCGCGTACCGTCGCCCGACCCGGTGGCCGGAGGCGTCGCCGTTGCCCAGATGCCGGGCCAGGACCGCGGCCCACGGTTCGGTGAGGACTTCGTCCAATACCGGCAGCAGTGTCCACACGAGGCGTTCCGGCGACCACGGGTCCTGCTCCGGATCGACTCCGGTCGCCTCCGCCAGCACCGCACCCACCAGGGCCGCGGGGTCGGCGAAATCGATATTGGCCGCGATGCCGTCGGTGCTGGATCCTGTGTCGCCGCAGCCGAGTACGGTGGCCAGGCGTTGTTCGAGCCAGCGTTCTATCCCTTTGGCGGGAACCGCGACCACTTCCGGGGTGAACGGATCGCCGAGCGGATCGGCGAGCAGCTCGGCCAGCGCGTCGGCGAGCGTATCCGCTCGTTCGGCCCGGTGAATGTGCACGAGCTGTGTTTATACAGTTGGCGAACGACATGCAAACACCGCCCCTCCCGGCTCGCCGGGTGACCCCTGCCACACGCGGGAGATTTGCTCGGGCGCGTCACCCGGAAATTCAGGTGTGGTATGCGACAGTGCCTTTCGGGGAGGTTCGAAGTTGGTCAGGAAAGGCTGGTTCACATCGATGTTGGCGTCGGTGATTCCCCTGGTGCCCAGAACCGGATTCACGGTGCGCCGGGTGGGAGACCGTTGGGAGCTCGTCAACTCCCGGCATTACGGCCGCGGCGTCGTTCTCCAGTCCTGGCCGCGCGATCGCCACACCGAGGCTTTCGAGCACTGCTATCGCCTCAACGGCCGCAGTATCGAAGAGCTACAAGCGGCTTTCCACTGAGAACGGCGAAATTCGGTGCGACAGTGTCGATTCGATAACAGAAGCGCCGACGCCCCGCAAGAGGTGCGTATCGGGCATAGCGCCCTCTATTGTGTTCCCTCGTGCGTTCCCCCAAGGCCCGGCGCGTGGCCTCCTCCGCTTGTGTCCTCGCTGCCGCGGCCCTGATTCCGGCCGCGCCCGCGTTCGTTCCCGTGGCCGGCGCCACGCCCGCCAATGCCGGCGGCCTGGTGCACGCCCAGGGCCCGATCGCCGGTTTCGACGCCGATATGAGCAATCGCATTGCCGCGGCCGACAATTACCTCGCCACCCGTCCCGGCGTGACCGGTTATGTGATGCGCGATCGGGTCACCGGCGGCATTTATCGAAACGGCAACGCCGACACGAACTTCTGGACCGCCTCCACCATCAAGCTGGCAATCGCGGAGGATCTGCTGAACCGCGCCCGCGTCGGCGCCATCCAGCTCGGCCCCGACGACCGCGCGCTGATGGAGTCCATGCTGGCAACCTCGAACGACAATGCCGCGGACATCCTCTGGAACAAGTACGCCGGAATGGACCGGATGTCGTTCAACAACGCCTTCCGCGCCAACGGCATGACCGGCCTGGTCCCCCTACCCCCGACCACCAATATCGAGCAGGTCAAGCTGTTCCCGGACTGGGGTTTCCAGCAGTGCTCCCCCGCCGACCTGGATCGGCTCATGGACAACGTGCTCACCCGCATGCACCCCGACGATCGCGCCTACCTGCTCGACCGCATGCGCCGCGTGGACACCAATCAGCACTGGGGCGTGTGGGGCGCGGGCGCGGCGATGAACCCGGGCCTGAAGAACGGCTGGTCCGATGAGCAGGGTGGCTGGGTGGTCAATTCGGTCGGCTTCGCGGGTCCGGGCGAGCGCTACACCCTCGCGATCATGACCGAGCAGGGCGATCAGGGCGGTTACACCGACGGCGCCGAAACCACCACGCACGTGGCGCAATTGCTCTTCCAGGGTCGCTGACCCGATTCGGTCCCGGCCCCGGACACAGCTGCTCCGCCAATCCCCCAGGACCGACCGTCCGTCTTGTATCTTCTAGAGAGTTGTCTAAAAGGTCTGTTTTCGGTCGGTCCTGATTGGGCTGCGCGACTCACACTGCACTACCGTTACGGGTGAGTTGTCGTAGTTTCACCGTCTGGCGAGGAGCAGGAACTAGATGAACGCCGAGAAATCCGTCGCACAGCGTCATCGCGTGGTGGTGATCGGGTCCGGGTTCGGTGGACTGTTCGCCTGCAAGCACCTGCGCAAGGCCGATGTCGACATCACGCTGATCTCCAAAACCTCCACGCACCTGTTCCAGCCGTTGCTGTACCAGGTCGCGACCGGCATCCTGTCGGTCGGCGAGATCGCCCCCGCCACCCGCATCGTGCTGCGCAAACAGCAGAACGTGCGCGTCATCATGGGCGACGTCACCGATATCGACGTCGAGGGCGGCACCGTCACCTCGCGGCTGCTCAACCAGGACTACGTCACCCCCTTCGACAGCATCATCGTCGCCGCGGGTGCGCAGCAGTCCTACTTCGGCAACGACCACTTCGCCACCTATGCCCCCGGCATGAAGACCATCGACGACGCACTCGAACTGCGCGCGCGCATTCTCGGCTCCTTCGAGGAGGCCGAACTGGCCCCCGATCAGGAGACCCGCGACCGCTTCATGACCTTCTGCGTCGTCGGCGCGGGCCCCACCGGCGTCGAATTGGCCGGGCAGATCGCCGAACTCGCCGACCGCACCCTCGACGGCACCTTCCGCAATATCGACACCCGCGACGCGCGCGTCATCCTCATCGAGGGCGCGGGCGCGGTGCTCGCGCCGATGGGTCCCAAGCTCGGCGGCAAGGCCAAGGCGCGGCTCGAGAAGATGGGCGTGGAGATCCAGCTCAACGCCATCGTCACCAATGTCGACGCGCGCGGCGTCACCGTGAAGGATCCGGACGGCACCGAACGCCGCATCGAATCCGCGTGCAAGGTGTGGTCTGCGGGCGTGCAGGCCAGCGAGCTGGGCAAGATCCTGGCCGACAAGTCCAAGGGCACCGAGACCGACCGGGCCGGGCGCGTCATCGTCGAACCCGATCTCACCATCAAGGGCTACCCGAACGTCTTCGTGGTCGGCGACCTGATGTCGGTGCCGGGCGTGCCCGGGCAGGCGCAGGGCGCGATCCAGGGCGGCACCTACGCGGCCAAGGCCATCAAGGCCGAGGTCGAGGGCAAGCAGAAGGCCGAGGACCGCAAGCCGTTCAAGTACTTCGACAAGGGCTCGATGGCCACGGTGTCGCGGTTCAACGCGGTCTGCCAGGTGGGCAAGCTGGAGTTCAGCGGGTTCTTCGCCTGGCTGGCGTGGCTGGGCCTGCACCTGTGGTACCTGGTCGGCTTCCGCAGCCGCTTCGTCACGGTGCTCGAGTGGATGGTCTCGTTCCTGGGCCGCCACCGCGGGCAGATGGCCGCGACCGAGCAGTGGGTGTTCGCGCGCCTGGCTTTGGAAGCGCTCGACGATCCCGATGAGGCCCGCCGGTTGGCGACGCAGATCGGCACCGAATCCGCTTCCGGCAACGGCAAATCCGTGGCGAATGACAAACCGGGCGGATCCACGGCGCAGCGCGCGGGCTGACCGCACACATTCCGCGCGGTCTCGATAGCGGCCTGACCGGGCTGCGATGTCCCGACCAATCCGGCACACCGGCCGGATCCGAATGTTCGACATCCGTTGACATTCGGGAGAAAGGTCATTCATGGGCAAACGCCAACCGGTCGATTTGGTACGTGAGGCAAGTTCGGTGCGACGACGCCTGGGTTCACTGGCGGTCGCGGGTGCGCTGCCGCTGGTTGCCGCCCTGGCTACCGCCGGAACCAGTGCCGCGGAACCGGTTTCGTCCGACGAGAACCAACCGGCCGTGGTCGACAACCAGCCGGCCGCCACCCAGCCCGGCGGCACCGACGCCGGACAGGGCATGGTGGTCGACACCCCGTTCGGCAAGTTCGCCGTGCCGATGCCGCAGGCCATGGCCGACAAGGCACACGCCTACCTCGACGCCACCGCGGCCGAGGTCCAGCCCGCGGACGCCACCGACACCGTCGAGGCCGATCCACTGGTCCCCGCGGGTCCGGTCGCTCCGGTGCGGGTGGGCCGCAACTCCGCCACCGGCGTGCGGGACATCCCCAATTCGGCTCTCGCGCCGGTGGATCAGAGCAAGCTGCACCAGCCCGATCCGATGTCGGCCCCCGAGGTCGCGCCGATCGCCGCCCCCGAGGCCGCCGCCTGCGATCGCTGTGACCCGCCGCCTTATCTGCAAGCGGCGGCGCTGTGGGGGATGGGCATCGTCGAATTCCAGGACGGCAGTCACG
>NZ_JBSGBY010000310.1:0-10022 GCF_053601505.1 Nocardia sp. NPDC004722 | reverse complement strand
GTGGCGAAGGTGCGGGCGGTGACGGGGGCCGGGTAGGTCGATATCGTCGCGCACTCCTCGGGGGCGCTGATCGCGAACTACTACCTGAAGTTCCTGCACGGGGGCGCTTCGGTGGATCGCGCGGTGTATCTCGCGCCGGTGACCAAGGGGACGACGGCCGCGACTCTGATCGGGGGGCTGGATCTGCCCGGGTCGCCGGAGGGGTTGGCGGGCGTGTTGAACGATGCGACCAATCCGTTGCGCGACACCGTCTTTCGCGGGGTGCGGGGTGCACTCGACTGTCTGGCCGGGTCGACGGTGACGACGCAGCTGCTGGCGGGCGGGGTCACCGTGCCGGAGGTGTCGTATTCGGTGCTGGCCACGCGCGGGGATCAGGTGCTGACGCCGCCGGGGGCGGCCTCGTTCATCGACGAGCCGGGCGTGGTCAACGACTACTTCGAGGATCTGTATCCGCGTGCGGGAGTGGCCAGTCATGCCGCGCTGCCGATGCAGCCGGATGCGGCGGACTGGGTGGTGGAGCAACTGCTCTCGGAATAAAGCAAAAATTGCCCAGCGGGAAACATTGCCCGCTGGGCACGTTTCGCGCATACTGGGTTCATGCCCGAAGAACAGCAACTCGGACTCCGTGAACGCAAGAAGGCCGACACCCGAAGGGCTTTGAGCGACGCGGCCCTCGAGCTGATGTTCGAACTCGGGTTGGAGAACGTGACGCGCGAGGACATCGCCGTGCGCGCCGGGGTCTCCATCCGCACCTTCAACAACTACTTCACCGGTAAGTACGACGCACTCGCCTACCGGCAGCTCGACCGCGTCCGGCGGGGCGTCGAGATATTGCGTACCCATCCGGCGGACGAGCCACTGTGGCAAGCGATTACGGCCGCACTGGTCGAGCCGCTCGAATCCGAGCATGTGGGCGCGCCGAACGGGGGCATCCCGACTCGCAGGCAACTCGACGAGTCGCGGAAACTGCTCGCCGCGCCCGAGATGCGGGCCATGCTGTCGCGGGGCGTGGAGGACGATCTGATCGCCGCCATCGCCGCACGCACCGGCATCGATCCGGAACGGTCCATGTATCCGCGCCTGGTGGTGGGCATGATGCTCACCGCACAGCACGCCGCCCTCGAAGCCTATGTGCGCGCGGACCCGCCGGTCCCCGTCACCGACCTGCTCCGGCAGGCCCTGGCAGCCCTCGAAGCGGGTCTGCCCGAACCGCCGGCGTAGCAGCGCCGCTACGTCGGTAATCCCGAAATACCCTCGCCGACAAGAGGTTTATTTGCCATGCCCGAAAACATCGCAACCACCGATATCGTCATCGCCGGAGCCGGGCCGAACGGACTCCTGCTCGCCTGCGAACTGGCCCTGGCCGGCCTGCGGCCGGTCGTGCTGGACCGGCTACCCGCGCCCAGCCTCGAACCGAAGGCCAATGGGCTGGCCGGGCAGGTCGCCCGGGTGCTCGACATGCGCGGGCTCTACGAGGCGTTCAGCGGGAACGTCGGCGCGCCGGTTCCGGTGCCGCAGTACATCTTCGGTGGGATGCCGTTGAATCTTGCTGCGGTGGAACCGAATCCGGTGCATCTGGTGCTCAAGCCGCAGCCGGAGATGGTGGAGATCCTCACCAAGCGTGCCATCGATCTCGGCGTGGATCTGCGCTGGGGGCACGGGCTCACCGAGATCGAGCCCGGCGCGGACGGGGTCACGGTCGAGGTGGCCGGGCCCGACGGTGCTTACCGGCTGACCAGCCGCTTCCTGGTCGGTGCTGATGGCGGAAAAAGCTTGGTGCGCAAGCGAACCGGCATCGCGTTTCCCGGCGTCACCTCCGACGGGCATGTCGCGCGCACCGGCCACGTTACCGTGCCCGCCGAACTGCGCACCGGTGACGGCCGGATCGAGATCCCCGGCGTGGGCACCTTCGGCCTGGGCCACCACCGGCTCGAGCGCGGCATCTTCGTCTACGCCGAACTCCAGCCGGGCCGGCCGCTCATCGGAACCGTCGAATTCGAAGGCGGCGAACAGTATTCCGACGAGACGCCCATGACCGTGCGGGAACTCCAGGACAGCGTCGAACGCGTGCTCGGCACCGCTCTCCCCCTCGCCCCGCCGACCTGGCCCGGACCGCACAACCTGCGCCGCACCATCGGCCAGAACACCCGGGTCGCCCAGCATTACCGCAGCGGCAACATCTTCCTGCTCGGCGACGCGGCCCACGTCCACTCCGCCATGGGCGGCCCCGGCCTGAATCTGGGCCTCCAGGACACCGTCAACCTCGGCTGGAAACTGGCCGCCGCGGTGCGCGGCTGGGCCCCCTCCGATCTACTCGACACCTACGAGTCCGAACGCCACCCGGTCGCCGAACGCGTCATGATGTACACCCTCTCCCAAGCCGCCCTGATCTCCCCCGGCCCCGAAATCACCGCCCTCCGAACCCTTTTCGGCGAACTCATGCAGCTCCCAGCGGTAACCACCCACCTCGCCAACCTCCTGGCAGGCTCCGACATCCGCTACGAAGTCGGCAACGACCACCCCCTCTCCGGCCACTTCTTCCCCGACACCACCATCGAAACCGCAAACGGCCCAACCCGAATCGCCGAACTCCTCCGCCCCGCCCGCCCCCTCCTCCTCACCTTCGACGGTGCCGACCTCGCCGCCACCGCCGCACCCTGGACCGACCGCGTCACCGTCACCCCCGCGACAAGCCCCACCCCTCCCGCAGCCGCCCTCCTGATCCGCCCCGACGGCTACATAGCCTGGGCCACCGACACTCTCACCCCCTCCGCCCACAACCACCTCCGCTCCGCCCTCCACCGCTGGTTCGGCACCCCCGCCGACATCACCCAAACTGCCTCCGCTTAGCAGCCACGACCACCCGCCCGCGATCACTGATCCGCCAGCGACCGCGGGCATCACCCGCCACCACCGCGAAGTGCGTAAACCAGATCGGCTGATCCCGGGCCACCCGATGCCGCCCCCTACGCGACCGCACAACACGCGGATGCGCTTCCCGATAGGAGCCCCACACCGCCCACCCGATGACGGCGAGGCAGAGTCCGATTATCGACAGCAGAGCCCATGTGTCCCAGTGCATTACGACACCTCCAGCAGATTGCGAATAGGTCCTCTCGGTACGCGCTCCGGACGCACATCAAGCACACTCCGGCGCAGAAAAGTTGGCAATGCCATTACGGCAAACCCGCAAAACAGCCCCGAAAGCCCAGGTTCATTGCCACAATGGCCAGAGATCGTTGCCATTACTCGTCAGCGTGAGGGGTGGAGGCCATGGCAAATGCAAGCCAGCAGCCGATGTCGGTGGCACGCAAACAGGTCGGCATGCAGCTACGCGAGGCTCGGCAGCGGGCGAATCTGGACCTCAGTGACGTGGCGGAGGCCATGGGCCCGGGCTGGAGCACCAGCAAGGTGGGCCGCCTGGAGCGCGGCGAGTCAGGCCGGATCAGCCTGCCCGAAGTCGACGTGCTCGCACGGATTCTCGAGATGGACGAGGACACCCGTTCGAACGTGGTCGCCCTCGTCAAACAGGCGGCGTCGAAGTCCTGGTGGTACGAGTACCGGGACGTGGTCCACAGCGGATTCCGCATTTACGCCGACATGGAAGCCTGCGCCTCGCGAATGACGATGTACCACAACAACATCGTCCCCGGACTCCTCCAGACCGCCGAGTATGCTCGCGCCCTGGACCGCCTCTTCTTCGTCGGAGAGCCGGAAGCCACTCTCAACCGCCGCCTTCAACTCAAACTGGAACGGCAGACATTCATCACCCGAAAGACCAAGCCCATCATCGCGAATGCGGTCCTGCACGAATCGGCCGTACACACCCAGGTCGGCAGCCGCGCCGTCATGAAAGACCAACTCGAGCACCTCGTCGAGATGAGCAAACGCCCCAACATCACACTGCGAGTGCTGCCGTTCACCGCCGGGCATCCCCTCGGCACAGCCACCGGCTCGTTCACGATCATCGATATGAAGCCCACGGCGGGCGCGGAAAACCACCCGGTCGTCTACTTCGACTCCTTGGTCGGCGCAGCCTGTCTGGAAACCCCCGCCGAAGTCCAAACCCACACGTCGGCAATAGCTTCCATCCAACGCTCCGCCCTCGACGAAGTCGGCACCCGCTCCCTGCTCCGCCGAATCAGCAAGCACATCAGCAGCAAAGGCTAACCACCATGCACAACCTATCCGGCACAGACCCAAGCCTCCGCACCGCCACCTTCCGCAAAAGCACCCGCAGCGGCAACGGCCCCGACTGCGTAGAAGTCGCCTTCCTCCCCGACGGCAACATCGCCATCCGCCACTCCCAAGCCCCCACCGGCCACGTCCTCGTCTACACCCCCACCGAATGGTCAGCCTTCACCCTCGGCATCAAAGCCGGTGAGTTCGACCATCCCTGACCCCTAGACCTGTTGGCTTGGTTGGGCTATGACGCGGGCCGCGGGTGTGGCATGGGCGGTGATCACGGGGTGGACGTGGGTCAGTAAGAGGTCCAGGAAGCGGTTGGGGCGGCGGAAGGCCGCGAAGTGGCTGGCGTTCTCGATGAGCGCGAAGTGCTTCACCGGGGCGGTGACGTCGTCGAAGAAACGTTTGGCCGATGCTGCCGGGGTGATGACGTCGAGTGCGCCCTGGAAGAGGAAGAACGGGATCGCGAAGTCGGTGCCTTCGGCCCATTCGTCGATCGTGAACGATTGCTGGGCAAGGGATTCGGAGAAGCTCAACGCCTTGGTGTAGGTGCGGACGTCGCCGAGGGAGTGCAGTGGCGAGGTCAGCAGCGAACCGATCACGACCTTCTTGAAGGTGTCGAGGGTCAGCGGATCGGAGCCGACGGTGTGCTTGTTGAACTGTTCCCGGTCCGCGGTCGTCCATGCCGACCGATCGCTGGTCATGGCGGTCACAGCCGCGAGATCCTTGCGCTTGCCGGTCTTTTCGAGCCGTTCGAGCAGCTGCGTGTAGGCAGTGTGATCACGGCCGCCGGCGTTGATGTTCTGGTCGGTGCCGACGTAGGCGGAGAACAGTTCGGGGTGGCGGCGGGCCAGACGCAGGGCGATGACGGAACCGAAGGAGTAGCCCACCAGGACGACCTTGTCGACACCGAGCCGAGTCCGCACGTACTCGGTCACTTCCACGGCATCGCGCTCGAGTTGGGCCAGGGTCATCTGCCCCTGGCCGGAAGGGCCGGTGTGGCCGAAGGTCTTACCGGCGCCGCGCATATCCCAGCGCACCAGGGTGAAGTGGCGCTCCCACTCCCGGGTACGGGAGGCGTAGATGAGGTTGGAAGCGCCGGGGCCGCCGTGGATTTCGAGCAGGACCGGGTTGTCGCGATGGTCGCCGCGGATCGAGATCCACTGGTCGATCCCGCCGATGCGAACGAAGTCGGCCTCGTCGACACCGTCCGGGGTGGTGATGCGCAGCCGCCGCGCGTTCTTCGTGCCCAGGATCCACATGATGACTCCCCTACGTTTATGCCATAAACAGTTCTGTTTAAGGTATAAACAAGAGCGAGTGTCCTGTCAACCCCGCCCCACAGGAGAACAACCGGCAATGGCTCGAAACGCCGAGAAGAAGCCCCGTGACCTGCGTTCCGCTGCCGCGCTGCTGTGGGGTGAACCCCTCCGTGGCCCCAAACCCGGCCTGTCCGTGGACGGAATCACGGATGCGGCGGTGCGGATCGCCGATATCGACGGCCTGGAGGCTGTGTCGATGAACAAGGTGGCCGCCACTTTCGGCGTTTCCGGGATGGCCCTCTACCGCCACATTCCCGGCAAGGCGGAACTCGTCGAATTGATGGTCGAGACCGTACTGGCGGTCGAACCCGCGCTACCGGCCACCGACGCGGGATGGCGCACCCGCCTGCTCGCCTGGGCTCGCCAGGTACTGGAGATCTATCGAATCCATCCGTGGCTGCTCGCCGCGACCACCATGCGCCCGCAGCTTCTCGGCCCGCACCAACTCCGCTGGATGGACGCGGCATTGGCGGTGCTGGAATCGACCGGTCTCCAAGCAGCAGAACGGCATCAGGTATTCCTGCTCATCGCCGGACATGTCCGCAACCTCGCCCAGCAGCACGTCGACTTCGACGCCGACCACGCCCGCGAATGGCAGCAGCTCACCAGCGAACTCGTCGACCGCCACGCCGAACGCTTCCCCGCGCTGGCGAGAACACTCGCCGAGACCACGGCGACAATCGATCCCCTCGAGTTCAGTCTGGACCGCATCTTCGACGGAATCCAAACACTCGTCGACCACAGCGAACCGACCGCTTGATCGTTCCAGCGACCCGAACGCACTGCCCTGCCGACGAGCGTGCGATCAGCCGGGCTCTGTGCTGCTCGAGAAGGCGACTTCGATCGCCTGCTTCATTTCGGCGATTCCGAACTGCGTGCGGATGCGGATCTCCGGCGCGACACTGTCGGGCAGAACGTCGGTGATCCAGATCAGTCGCCCGTGCTCGCCGTCCGCGCGGACCTCGAAGGACGCGTGATGGTAGTCCAGCGCGGGCCGGGCGCCTTCGACAACGGAGTACGCCAGCCGCCGCGAATCCTCGTCGATCGCGACGATGAGCTCACGAATGATGTGCCCGTCAGGGAAGGTCAGAAACCGTTCCGCACCTTCGACCCTGGTGTCGGCCACACGTCCGGGAAGCAGACGCTCATGCACCGCACCGATATCGCGAATGACATCCCAGATATGTTGTGGCGCGGCCTTTATCGCGACTTCGTGACGGACGGTGGCCATAACTCCCCTGATCTCCCGGCAGAACAACGCTCAACCTATCCCGACAACAGCTCCCCCGCGATCCGCGCCGATGACCAGCTCAGGTATCAGTAGTTCTTCAGATCGATTGCGGTGGCCGCCTTGTGGATGGGTTCGATGGCCTTCGCCATGATCGCGTCCTTGCCGGGTAGGCGGTTGATCAGCGACAACATGATCATGGACATCCGGACCTGGCCGTTCGTTCGCATCACCATGCGCTTGATGTTCGCGGGACCGAGCTTCTGGTTCGCGTCGGCGAACGGCCGCATCCGCTGCTGGTAGCCCTCGAACCCGCTGACGTGGTCACCGCCGGCGGCGGCAAGTTCCCCGGCCAAGACGTACGCGCCGACCAGCGCGAGCGAGGTGCCCTGGCCGGAGGCGGGCGACGCGCAGTAGGCGGCGTCGCCTACCAGCGCCACCCGACCCTTCGACCAGCGGTCCATATGCACCTGGCTCAGCGAATCGAAGTAGAAGTCCGGGGCGTCGTTCATCGCCGCGATCAAACGCGGCACCTCCCACCCCTCACCCTCATAGGCCGCGGCCAGCAGCTGCTGTTGCTGTGCGCGGTCCCGCGGGTCGTATTCCAGTGGCGCGGAAGAGAACAGGAACATGGCCTTGGCGCCGGCGTCGCCCGCAGTGCTGTAGGTCAGCGCGGTGCGTCCCGCCCCGACGTAGGTGAGTTCCTCCCGGTCCAACTCGAGATGGTTGGGGACACTGAAGATCGAAACGTAGTAGCCGAGATCCCGGACGAATCCGTCTTCGGGCCCGAAAGCCAGTGCGCGGGTATTGGAATGGAGCCCGTCGGCTCCGACCACGAGATCGAAGGTCCGGCTGGTGCCGCTGTCGAAAGTGACCTTCACCCCGTCGTCGGCATCGGCGATGGACGCGATGGAGTCGCCGAACAGATACTCGACGTTGTCCGCGGTGGCCTGAAAGAGCAGGCGCTGCAGGTCACCCCGGGTGATCTCGGCATCGCCGTGCACGCGACCGCCGAAAGTGTCACCGTCCATACTGGCCACCCGCTTGCCCGACGCCGTGACCACCGATCCACCCCGGACATCAGTGCTCCTCGCACGAATATCCGCCAGCAATCCCATGCGCTCGACAACATCCAAGGCGGCCCCCCGCACGTCCACCTTGTACCCGCCCTCCCGGATCTCCGCCGCCCGCTCCACCACCGTGACAGCGCAGCCGTGACGGTCGAGCCAATAGGCCAACGTGGCACCCGCGATACCGGTGCCGGAGATCAGGACGTTCAGGTCTTTCATTGGAGCCCTATCGTTTTGGTTCTCGAGCGCGGGACGTCGTACGTTCGCCCCGGTGTTGCCGAACACGGACAGTACACAGGTTCCGAACATCGTTCGACCGGACCAACATTCCGGTCCTCGGGGCCAATACGGCGACATACTCCGACCACAGGATGGCGAATCAGCCACCGAACAGTCACAACCCTCGAGACGCGGGCCCGTAATCCTGAGGCTGGCCCCAGCTCCACAGTCTCGCGCCGTTCTAGTACTGGCGCTGCTCCGCCGACAGACCAGCGGACCGTCACTGACCGAGGCTTCGCCGGAGCATTTCAGGACCGCCGCAGTATCCGCACATGCCGACGAGCGTGTCGAGAGAGCGCAGGGGTACCAGTCCCACAGTGCACCCTTGAGCGGTTGCGCCCGGCTGAGTTGCCGTTCATGTAGTTACTATCCGAACGTGCAAGCCGATTTCGATGGAGCCGTGCGTATCGCCCAGCTCGCAGCAGGTTTTGACTGGTCATGGACGGTCGCGAATGTCGAGCAGTTTTGCCAAGAGGCAGGTTGGCGGTCTGAGCCCTTGTCATATGGTGGTACCGAACTTCACACCGGCCTGTCGGTGTCGCAGCCCTGGGGGCGTGCGGAGCATGCCTCCGAGTTTCTTCGCGAATGTTGTAGTGACGGTGGAGAAGTCAAGGAATTGCGTGTGCTCGTAACCGACGTAGCTGACGACGCCACGTCGGAGGGCCACATATGGCTCGTCGATTCCTTCGCGGAGCTTGCCGAGCGGCTGACACTCGAGGTTGGGCCTCCGCTGGGGCCTGTCAACATCTATGGTCCGACGGTCGTCTGGAACCTCGCAAACGCAGTCTTGCTGTTGTCGACCCACATCGACCACGGCACGATTCAGCTGAAGATCGCTGACCCGGTGTACCGACAGTGGGAAATCGAGTGCGCTGACGATGACGACGATTCAGACGAGGACGAGCAGGCCGAGCTATCAGGCTCCGACGGCGATCAGGTATTTCCTCGCACCTGGCTGGAACTGACCACGGCGCTGGCGTTGACGTTGTCGCGACTGTCCGTTGGCGCGCAAGTCGAACTCGCCGCGTCCAGGGACAGAATCGCGAGGTTCGACATGGGCTGGCAGACGTTGGAGTGCAGCGTTTCTCGCTCGGCAGCCCGTCGCACGATGGGGCACTTGTTCGACGACGATCGGGCGCATTGGTTCAGCTTGGGCTGGTCATGGACGGCGATCAATGGCGAACAGGGTTGGGGGCGATCGATCGAGTGGCCGGCCCGCTATCGCGAATTCGAAGCGATGGCCGATGCTGTCGTTATCGCTCTACGTGACGAGCTCAAAGTGGCTCACCCCAAAGACCTTCGAGTTCAAGCGTCGCCAGGGGACTCCGGGCGGGTCGATATCTCAGCCTTCGATCTCGAACCCTAAGTCCATCGACCGAGGCCGCCTCAAGCTATTCAGCTGAGCAAGATGAACGTCCGCTACTGCCGCGACCCGCGCTGACCGGACCGGCCAGTGCAGCGGGACGGAAGATCAAGTGTCGGTCTGAGGCCAACCGGACGTCCGGCATTGCCGCTTCTCGCGCGGTCCGAGGCGGCCAGGCGACCTAGCTGAAGATCAACGGCCCCGGGGTATTTCTCGGGGCCGTCGTCGTGTCCGCGCATACCGCTCACAAAGCTGTTCAGGCGGGCGAGGTGCGGGCCGCAGACCCAGCAACTCGTGAAGGCAGTGAGCTAGCTGGAGTTCTCAGCTACTGCACTGTCGATCCGATCGGGCACTTACTTGGCGTTCGCAGCGACGACCAGCTCCAGCAGCTTCTGGCGGACCGCTGCTGCCGTCTCTGGCGTGAATGGGTCGTCACCGGCTGCCAGGTCGGACAATTCCTTGGTGTCGATGCCGGAGTCCTGCAGGGCGGTCAGTGTCTCGCGCAGTTCGTCCCGATCCCCGCTGATCAGGAGTTCGATGTCCGACTCGGTGAGTTTTGCGGCAGGATTGTACCC
>NZ_JBSGBY010000309.1:0-10044 GCF_053601505.1 Nocardia sp. NPDC004722 | reverse complement strand
AGGGTTCCTGGGCCAGGTTAATCCGCCCAGGGTGAGTCGGGACCTAAGGCGAGGCCGACAGGCGTAGTCGATGGACAACGGGTTGATATTCCCGTGCCGGTCTTTCGGGCCGAACCGCACGACACCACCCGGCATCTGAACCAATACACCTCGCTGGACGCGGAATTCGGGTTCATCGACGATCACCGGGACGTGCTCGCGGTGCTGCGGGACACGCTCGCCGCGATGGTCGAGAGCGTCCGGGCCACGGCGGCGGTCGCGACGCTGGGGATCGAGTTGCCGGAGGTGCCGCAGGACATTCCGGTGATTCATTTCACCGAGGCGCTCGACATCGTCGGTGCCGCAGCGGAGGAGCTTGACCTTGCGCCCGAACATGAACGGCTGCTGGGGAAGTGGGCGTTGGAACGGTTCGGGTGCGACTTTCTCGCCGTCGAGGGGTATCCCGCCGCCAAGCGGCCCTTTTACACCCATCCGCAAACCGGCGACCCACGCTGGACCAACTCCTTCGACCTGTTGTTCCGAGGTCTGGAGCTGGTCACTGGCGGGCAGCGGTTGCACGACCATGCCGACTATCTGCGAGCTCTCGCCGCGCGCGGGGACGACCCGGACCGCTATCCGGCGTACCTGGAGGCCATGCGGTACGGCATGCCGCCGCATGGCGGATTCGCGATCGGGTTGGAGCGGTGGGTGTCTCGGCTGCTCGGGCTCGACAATGTCAGGTGGGCAACCCTTTTCCCGCGCGATACCCACCGACTGCGGCCGTGAGCGTCGCGGTGAACAGCAGGGCGGCCACGGCGGCGAACCAGTCGCCGTGGCGGGCGTAGAAGGTCTCGGGGCCCGCCTCGGGGATATCGGCCAGGACGGCGCGGGTCACGGTGATATCGGTGTCGGCGGTGGCGAGCAGGCGGCCGTGCGCGTCGCTGGCGACGAGCTCGCCCAGTTGGGGCGCACGGGCCACGCCGACACCGGACTCGACGCCGCGCAGCACGGCCATGCGGCTGTGCAGGCGGCGGTCGACCCGGAAGTCCAGGGCCGGGACCAGCAGCAGGGTCGCGCCCCTGGCGCGGTTGGCGCGGACCAGGGCGGGGCGGTCGAGATCGAAGCAGATCGCCAGCGCCCAGGAGGTGCCGGGGACCTGCGTCCACTCGTGGCCGGGGCGCAGGTCATCCTCCAAACCCGGTACCAGGTAATGCTTTTCGTAGACGACACCGGAGGGATAGTCGATGGCGGCGTTCACGCTGGCATCGCCGCGGGTGAGCCGGACGCCCGCGATGACGTGCACGCCGCGGCGGTTCGCCACCTCGGTGAGCTGATCGGCCAGCACCGGCAGGCTGGATTCGGTGGCACGCCAGGCCTTCTCGGGCAGTACGACGGCCTTCGCGCCTCGATCGGCGAGCTGCTCCACCTCGGCCACCACCCGAGCGATCATGTCCCGGCCGTCGGCGGAATCCACCGGCACATAATCCTCGGGCTGGGCGACGGCGACCAGGCCGACCGGGACCGTGGCACCGTCGGGCTCCGACAGCCGCGCCCAGCCGTAGCCGCACACCGCGATCACTATCGCGAGTCCGGCCGCGGCCCAGCTCATTCGAACTCGACGCGGGGTGGCCGGATCGATCAGCACCGCCAGGAGCGCCGGGACCAGCAGCACCAGGAACGAGAGGCCCAGCCACCCGGTCAGCGACACCACCTGGATCAAGGGCAGGACATCGGTCTGCGTGTAGGCCAGACTCCACCACGCCCCGAACGGGCCGCCCGCCGAGATCAGATACTCCATGACGACCCACCCGGACGGCAGTGCCAGCACCGCCGCCCAGACGCGGCCGCGTCGAACCAGCGTGCGGGTCAACACGATCAACCCGCCGTACACCGTCGCCGTACCCACCGTCAGGCCGAACGCCGATACCGGCGGCTGCTCGACGGTGTGCAGGAAGTAGTACAGGTAGGGGATCGCTCCGGCGAACCAGGACCCGAACCCGGCCGCGAAGGCCACCCGGGCCGACACCCTGGGGGCGATCGACAGGACGGGAAGCGGTGCGAGAGCGACCAACCCGGGCCACGGATGCATGCCGGTGCCGAACTTCCACAGCACCGCCGACACGACCGCCGCGGCGACCACCAGCAGCCCCTTCGGGGGAACGAGGGTCCGCCCGGGACCCTCGGCAATTCTTGTGCTTGTCACCCCATCGATGCTGGTCGGATCGCTGCCCGCGCACATCGCCGACAAGAGCGAGCCGCTTCTCGCTCTCGCGGCCCATGTGTCAGGCGTCGCGGCCGGGGACGATCAGGCCCGCTTCGTAGGCGAACACCACCGCCTGCGCGCGGTCACGCAGCGCAAGCTTCGAAAGAACCGAGCTCACATGGGTTTTCACCGTGTGCTCGCTGACCGTCAACGCCCGCGCGATCTCCGCGTTGGACTGCCCGCGCGCCAGCTCGCGCAAGGTACCGCGCTCCCGCTCGGTCAATTCCCCGAGCCGGTTCGCCAACTCCGGCCGCGGACTACCCTGCCCGGCCAGCTGGGCGATGACCCGTCGGGTCACCGTGGGAGCCAGCAGCGCCTCGCCCGCGGCGACGACCCGCACGGCGGCGACGAGTTCCTCCCGCCGGGCATCCTTGAGCAGGAACCCGCTGGCCCCGGCCCGCAATGCGGCATAGACGTACTCGTCCACATCGAACATGGTCAGCACCAGCACCTTCGCCGCACTGCGCGCACAGATCCGGGCTGTCGCCTCCACGCCGTCCAATCGCGGCATGCGAATATCCATCACCACCACATCGGGTGCGAGCGACTCGGCCAGTGCGACGGCTTCCGCTCCGTCGGCGGCCTCACCCACCACGGTGATATCGGGTTCGGTCGACAGGATCAGGGCGAAGCCGCTGCGGAACAACTCCTGATCATCGACGACGAGCACACGCATGGCTCAGATCTCCTGGGAAAGAGGCATTTCGGCGCGAACGAGGAAGCCGGGGTCGGACCGCTCACTGAACAACCGCCCACCACAGGACTCGACACGAGCCCGCATACCCGCCAGCCCCGATCCGCCACGCGTCGCCCTCGGCTCCGATTCCGCGCCCACGCCGTCGTCGCGGATCCGCAGGGAGAGATGACCTTCCGACCAGTCGAGCGTCACCCGCACCCGGTCGGCATGCGCGTGCTCGAGCGTATTGGCCAGGGCCTGCTGCACCACCCGGTAGGCGGTCACATCCACCTCGCTGGATACCGTTCGGCGCGTGCCGTTCTCGACGAGTTCGGCGGTCAGGCCACCGCGCCGCGCGCCGTCGACCAGATCGGGGATGGCCGCGATGCCCGGCTGATGGCGGGGCTGCTCCGCGCCGAACCCGTCGAACGAGGGGTCGTCGCGCAGGACGGCGAGACTGTGCCGCAGGTCGCGGACCGCGCTTCGGCCGGTCTCCGCGATTCCGGCGAAGACGGTGTCGACGCGGCCGGGATCGGTGCGGGTCAGGATGGGTCCGGTCTCGGCCTGCACGATCATGGAACCCAATGCGTGCGTGACGATATCGTGCACATCCCGGGCGATCCTGACCCGCTCCCGCGCCACTGCCGCACCCCGCTCCTCGTCCAGCCTCCGCGCCCGCTCCCGCAGCAACTCGATCTGCGCATGCCGCGCCCGGACTCCCGTCCCCAGTGTCCACGCGGTCGAAAATGACAGCGCCGCATACCCATAAGACTGGACCGGTTCATTGGGCAGCGCCAAGGACGCCAGGATCCCGAGCACCCCCACCGCCGCGGCCGTCCAGCGCGCCGCCGACCCGCTGTACGCGGCAATCGTGTACGCGCACACCACGGTTCCATACGGCAGCGCGGGCAGCGCGTGCGCACACGCGAGCACGGTGATCGCCGTCCCGACCACCGCCCCCGTCACCAAGGGTGCCCGCCGCCGCCACAGCAACGGCACCGCCGCCACCAGCGCCGCCACGACCACCCACCACGGCCGGTGCCCTGCCAGTTGCGGCGCGACCGTCACCACCGTCACCAACGCCGTGACGACGAGGTCCACCACCCACCCGGGCGTCTCCCGCACCCACCCGAACATCCCCCGAGCCGCGACATCCTGAATACCCATAGCCCCTCGAGTCTGTCCCACCCCCGACCCGGACCGCCTCCCGCGCAAGGATGATCCCGTCGTCATACCCGAGAGCGAGCAGGTCCCGCCCACGCATGGGCGGGACCGGTGATGGCGAATGCCTGTGGGGGAGTTACCAGTGGGTGCCGGGGACCAGGCGGGCGGCGCGGCGGAGGGCGGTGCCGGTGACGCGGACGGCGGGTGGGACGGTGCGGCGGCGGCGTTGAGGGGTGATGATCTCGACGTCGGTGGTGTCGGGTTCGGGGGTGGCTTCGCCCTTGGCGGCGGCCGAGTCGGGGATGGCGCGGTAGTAGCGGTGCAGGACTCGTTCCTTGATGCCGGGGGCGAAGAGCTGGCCGTATTCGGCCAGGGTGCCGATCGGCACATCGATCTGGCGGGGGCGCTCGGTGAGGGCGCGGACGATGGTGGCGGCGGCCCATTCGGGGGATTGGGTGCCGGTGCCCTGGTCGCCGCTGGGGGTGATCATGGGGGTGCGCACCAGGGGCATGTGGATGGTGGTGAAAGTGATATTGCTGGAACGCATTTCGGCGGCCGTCACCTCGGCGAACTTGTCGAGGGCGGCCTTGCTGGCCAGGTAGGCGGCGAAGCGCGGGGTGGCGACCTGGACGCCGGCGCTCGAAATGTTCACGATGTGACCGTCTTTGCGCTCGCGCATCTGCGGCAGCAGGCCCAGCGTCATGCGTACCGCGCCGAAGTAGTTGACGGCCATGGTGCGCTCGAAGTCGTGCATGCGGTCGGTGGAGCGATGCACGGCGCGGCGGATGGAACGCCCGGCATTGTTGACCAGCATGTCGACGTGCCCGTGGGTATCGAGAATGGTCGCCAGCGCTTTGTCCACGGATTCCTGATCGGTGACATCGCACGGGTAGCCGAAGGCCCGCCCGCCCGCGGCGGTGATCTCGTCCACCACGGTGGACAACTCGTCGGCGCGGCGGGCCAGCAGGATGACGACCGCGCCCTTCTCCGCGACGGCGAACGCGGCCGAACGGCCGATGCCGGAGGACGCGCCGGTGATGACGATGTGCTTGCCGGTCAGGTCGCGCTGGGCGCGCCGACGGGCCAGATAACCGGCGTGATCTGCGGAGGTATCACTCATCGCTGCTCCCTTGCAGGTGGAATTGCCTAGAACTTACTCCAAAGTAAGTTCGGGCGCCACGAACTGTGACCGTGCCGTCGTAGAGACCGATCGGTTTCGAATGTATGTTCGATACTCGAGACCGGTCGGATTTGCGAAGGAGGTGTGGTCGTGGGCTGGAACAACGGCCCGCCGTCCTGGGCGGAAATGGAAAGGGTGCTGTCCGGGCGACCGGATCCGGCGCGCTCGCGACCGCGGGTCGACGGTGATGGCGGAGACAGTCCGGCCTGGTCCCGCAAGCGAGAGAAATACGAGGCCGGGGAACTCGGGCCGGTCGAGCGGTCCGGAACCCCGTACGCCGAACTGCACACCCACTCCGCCTACAGCTTCCTCGACGGGGCCAGTCAGCCCGAGGAACTGGTGGAGGAGGCCGTGCGGTTGGGCCTGGAGGCGCTCGCGCTCACCGACCACGACGGGTTCTACGGGGTGGTGCGCTTCGCGGAGGCCGCGCGGGAATGGGGGATGCCGACCATCTTCGGGGCCGAACTGTCCATCGGCACCGCCGCCCGCGCCGGGGCGCACCTGGTGCCGCGCGGCCGGCGACGCGGCCGCGACCACGAGGCCGACGCGCTGAACTCCGAACCGCGCACCGGCACACCGGATCCCGCCGGGCCCCACCTGCTGGTGCTGGCGCGCGGGCAGGAAGGCTACCGGCGACTGTCGCGGGAGATGGCCGCCGCGCACATGGCGGCGGGGGAGAAAGGCATCCTGCGCTACGACCTCGACCGGCTCACCGAGGCGGCGGGCGGGCACTGGCACATCCTCACCGGCTGCCGCAAAGGCACTGTGCGGCAGGCGCTCTCACAGGGCGACCCGGCGGCCGAGGCGGCGTTGCGCGACCTCGTGGAACGCTTCGGCAGCGAACACGTGAGCGTGGAGCTCACCCATCACGGGATTCCGGAGGACGACGAGCGCAATGCCCGGCTCATCGCGCTCGCCGACCAGGTCGGGCTGCCCGTGATCGCCACCACCGGAGCGCATTTCGCCGCACCCCCGCAACGACGGCGGGCCATGGCGCTGGCCGCCATCCGAGCCCGATCCAGCCTCGACGACATGGCGGGCTGGCTGGCGCCCACCGGCGGCGCGCACCTGCGCTCCGGCGACGAGATGGCGCGGCTGTTCGCCGACTGCCCGCAGGCCGTCGCGAATGCCGTTGCGCTGGGCCGGGAATGCGCCTTCGACCTGCGGCTCATCGCACCGGAACTGCCACCCTTCGACGTACCTGACGGGCACGACGAGAACTCGTGGCTGCGCGAACTCACCTTCAGGGGCGCGGCCAGGCGCTACGGATCGCGTGCGGGGAACGCGGCCGCCTACGCGCAACTCGAGCACGAACTGCGCGTCATCGCGGAACTGGACTTCCCGGGCTACTTCCTGGTGGTGCACGACATCGTCAGCTTCTGCCGCGACAACGACATCCTGTGCCAGGGAAGAGGTTCGGCCGCCAACTCGGCCGTCTGCTACGCCATCGGCATCACCAATGTGGACCCGGTCGCCAATCAGCTGCTGTTCGAACGCTTCCTGTCCCCGGAACGGGACGGGCCGCCGGACATCGACGTGGACATCGAATCGGATCGGCGTGAGGAGGCGATCCAGCACGTCTACGCCAAATACGGGCGCGAGTACGCGGCGCAGGTGGCCAATGTGATCACCTATCGGGGCCGGTCCGCGGTGCGGGATGCCGCACGCGCCCTGGGCTTTTCGACCGGACAGCAGGACGCCTGGAGCAAACAGGTGAGCCGGTGGACAGGGGTGGCCGAGGAGCAGCACACCGAGATCCCGGACGACGTGCTCGCGCTGGCCGGTGAATTGGAGGGCCTGCCGCGGCATCTGGGCATCCACTCCGGCGGCATGGTGATCTGCGACCGGCCCATCGCCGACGTGTGCCCGACGGAATGGGCGCGCATGGCCAATCGCAGTGTCCTGCAATGGGACAAGGACGATTGCGCGTCGGCGGGGCTGGTGAAGTTCGACCTGCTCGGGCTCGGCATGCTCTCGGCGCTGCACTACATGATCGACCTGGTCGCCGAGCACAAGGGCCAGACCGTCGAACTGCATCAGCTCGATCTCGGGGAACCGGCCGTCTACGACATGCTGTGCCGCGCCGACTCGGTGGGCGTGTTCCAGGTGGAATCCCGCGCGCAGATGGCGACCCTGCCGCGCCTGAAACCCCGCACCTTCTACGACCTGGTGGTGGAGGTGGCGCTGATCCGGCCCGGGCCGATCCAGGGCGGGTCGGTGCACCCCTACATTCGGCGGCGCAACGGCCGGGAAAAGGCCGTCTACGACCATCCGGCACTGGAGAATTCGCTCAAACGCACCCTCGGCATCCCGCTGTTCCAGGAGCAGCTCATGCAGATGGCCGTGGACATCGCCGGATTCAGCGCCGCCGAGGCCGATCAGCTGCGCCGCGCCATGGGATCCAAACGCTCACCGGAGAAGATGGAGCGGCTGCGAGAACGCTTCTATCAGGGCATGCGGGACCTGCACGGCATTACCGGCGAGATCGCCGACCGCATCTACGAGAAGGTGTGCGCCTTCGCGAATTTCGGTTTCCCGGAAAGTCATTCGCAGAGTTTCGCGTCGCTGGTGTTCTACTCGTCCTGGTTCAAGCTGTATCATCCGGCGGCCTTCTGCGCGGGCCTGCTGCGCGCCCAGCCGATGGGGTTCTACTCGCCGCAATCCCTGGTCGCCGACGCCCGCCGGCACGGAGTGGCGGTGCACGGGCCCGACATCAACCACAGCCTGGCCGAGGCCACCCTGGAGGCGAAGGGCATGGAGATCCGGCTGGGGCTGGCCTCGGTCCGGCACATCGGCACCGACCTGGCCGAGCAGATCGTGGCCGCCCGCGAGCTCGGGCCGTACACGTCGTTCCTGGATCTCACCGGGCGCGTCGAACTTTCGGTGCCGCAGGCGGAGGCGCTCGCCACCGCGGGCGCGCTGGGCAGTCTCGGCGCCACCCGCCGCGAGGTGCTGTGGGCGGCGGGCGCGGCCGCCGGGGAACGCCCCGACCGGCTGCCCGGCACCGGCGCGGCCACCGCCGCCCCCGCCCTGCCCGGCATGAGCGCCCTGGAGCTGGCCGCCGCCGACGTGTGGGCCACCGGCGTCTCGCCCGGCAGCTATCCGACCGAATTCCTGCGCGAGCGGCTCGACGCGCTCGGCGTGATCCCGGCCGACCGGCTGCTCGACATTCGCGACGGCGCACGGGTTCTCGTCGGCGGCGCGGTCACCCACCGGCAGCGGCCCGCCACCGCGGGCGGGGTCACCTTCCTGAACCTGGAGGACGAGACCGGCATGGTGAACGTGGTCTGCTCGGTCGGACTGTGGGCGCGCTACCGCCGCCTCGCCACCACCGCGCCCGCCCTGCTCATCCGCGGCCGGGTGCAGAACGCCGAAGGCGCGGTCACCATCGTCGCCGAACACCTGCAGCGCATGGACCTGCGCATCGAGGGTCGCTCCCGGGACTTCCGCTGAAGCGTGCGCGGACAGGCTATTTCGCTTGTCACGGTGGGCGCGCGTGGCGAGGATGCCGGTAGGGTTCTGGCTCGACAGACACATACAGGGGTGGGGATTTGTTGCAGCGGGGCGACGTGTTCGCCGGATACACCATCGAAAGGCTGCTGGGGCGCGGGGGCATGGGATCGGTCTATCTCGCGCGGCATCCGCGGCTGCCGCGCTGGGCGGCGTTGAAGCTGCTCGGCCCGGAGATGTTCGCCGACAAAGAGATTCGCGGGCGCTTCGAACGCGAGGCCGAGGCGGTGGCGCGGCTCGAGCATCCGAACATCGTCGCGGCACACGATCGCGGCGTGGAACGGGACGTGCCGTGGATCGCCATGCAGTACGTCGACGGGCCCGACGCCGAATCGGCCACCCCGCCGCCTGCCGCCGCCGTGCACATCATCGCGCAGGTGGCCGCCGCCCTCGACCACGCGCACGGACGCGGCGTCCTGCACCGGGATGTGAAGCCCGCCAACATCCTCCTGGAACGCGGCACGCAACCCCGCGCCCTGCTCACCGACTTCGGCATCGCCCAGCTGCACGACGCCGCCACCCGTCTCACCCGCACCGGCACCTTCACCGCCACCCTCGCCTACGCCGCCCCGGAACAACTCCTCGGCAACCCCCTCGACCACCGCACCGACCAATACTCCCTGGCCTGCACCCTCTTCCACTTCCTCACCGGTGGACCGCCCTACCCCAGCGGCAATCCCGCCGCCCTCATCCAGGCTCGGCTGCACGGCGCGCCGCCCGCGCTGCGCCTGCGCCGCCCCGACCTGCCCCCGGCCCTGGACGCGGTCCTCGCCACCGCATTGTCGAAAGATCCCGCCGGCCGCTACCCCTCCTGCACCGCCTTCGCCATGGCCGCTCGGCAAGCCTTGACCGCCCCTGCGGCCGCCGCGCGGGTCGCGCCCAGGTCCGCTCCGCCGGAACAGATGTCGAGGACCGTGCCCGCCGTCGAGAACCCCTTGGCGCGTTGGTATTACCGGGTGCGGCGGCGCTATGGCCGCGGCTCCGAAACCGCCTCGCGACGGTAGCGAGGTCTTCGGCGGAGACGGGCGTGCCCGGTACTTCGGGTGAAGTACCGGGCACGCCAGCATGTTTCGCCGAGGTCGGCGCGGATCAGAAGTCGCCGCCCCCGCCGCCGGAGTCGCCGCCCCCGAAATCGCCGCCGCCGCCGAAGTCGCCCCCGCCGCCGGAGTCGCCGCCCCCGAAATCGCCGCCGCCGCCGAAGTCGCCCCCGCCGCCGGAGTCACCGCCGCCGCCGAAGTCGTAGTCGCCGCCTCCGCCGCCCCACTGCTGGTT
>NZ_JBSGBY010000308.1:0-10060 GCF_053601505.1 Nocardia sp. NPDC004722 | reverse complement strand
GGTGCCGGTGATACCGGCCTTCAACTCGGTGCCGTTCACCTGCTGCTTCAACGCATCGCGCAGGGACTTCACCGCATCGGACTGCTTGGTGTCATTGGGGCTGGTGACCTTGGTCATCTGCACCGCGACCACCTCGACGGCCCGGTTCTCCGACGGGGGCACCGCCTGAATCGCGGTGACGTCCTTGATGGTCGGCGCCTGCCCGGTCAGACCCGACTGTTCCGACAGCTTGGCGGCGGCGGCCTGCACCGCGGCCGTGTCCGCATCGGTCATCGGGGCGCCGTCGGAGCGTTCGAAGACGATGAGCGCGGCCGGGGTATTGCTGTTGGGAAATGCCTTCTGCTGCAGGTTCATCGCCTGGATGGACTCGTAATGCGAAGGCAGGAAGTCGGATTGGTCGGTGGTGGCGGTCAGCTTCGGCGCCGTGGCGACCACCGCGACAATGGCGATCAGCCAGGCGGCGATGACCAGCCACGGAAATCGGACGACGAAGCGCCCCAATCGGGAGAACATGCGGGAGAAGTCCTTTCAGGGTTCGGCCGCGCTATTCAGCAGTGATGCAGTTATCGCTTCAGATGTCGAGGACCTGCGTGGACGGGTTCTCCACCACATCCGCGACGATCCGATAGACCTTCGCCGGGACCCGATCGCGCAACTCCCCCAGCGAATCCACGATGTCGAGCGTGAAGTCGCCATAGCCATCGTCGTCCAGACCGAGCATTTCGCGCCAGTTCTTAAATCCCTTGGCCCAGTTCATGATCGGCGAGTAGTCCGAGGAGTCGGAGTTGCTCTTGGCGGTGACGAACTCCTCGCGCTTCTCCTGAGCTGCGTGTTTGGTGGCGGTGGCGAAGTCGTTCCAGTCGATGATGTGGCTGTGCACGACCAGCTTGCCCTTGCGGGACTGGTAGACGCGGATGGTCTCGCTGCCCTCCTTGGTGACCCGATGCGCCTGCGACAGCAGCCGCCCTACGAAGCGCTGGGTGCGGCCGCCGCCGGGGCCGACCCGGACAGTGATCTCCTGCATGCCCTCGGGGAGGGTGTCGATCACGAGCTCGGTGGTGGCGGTGTCCTGGGTGTCCTTGTCGAAGTCCACGGGGTGCTCCAAATCATCAGAGAATGCGCATATGGGCATGGTTGTACAACACGACGCTGTGGGTCGATATCCGCTGTGCCGCATTGCTTCTCAGGGTGCGCCGGATCGCTCGATCCGTCTTCAGAGACTATAAGTAGACGTATACGTATAGCGCAACCCTGAGTTGACCCTGAACTTTCCCGGATCCCGCATGAGACCCGGGAACGACGTCATGACTAGCGGCCGCGCCGCTTACCCGCGTTCTTCGCGCCACCCTGCCGCGACTTGGCCGCGGGCTTCTTCGCCGCGGCCTTCTTGGCCGCCACGGGCTTCTTCGCCTTCTTCGGCTGCGGCGGCTGGTTTCCCGACGGCGACCGCGAACTGCGCGCGGAACGGCCGCGCACCACGCCCACGAATTCCTCGGCCAGTTCGGCGGACTCGGCCACCGGCCACGCCAAGGCGATCTCCGTCTCCGGCACATCCGTGACCAGGCGATACACCAGATCCTTGCGGTGATGCAGGCGCGCGATGGAATGCGGGACGATGGCCGCGCCACTGACCGCCGCCACCAACTCCATCGTCATGGCGGCCTCGTCGAGGTCGGACGCGTCCTGCATGCGCTCCTCGGTCAGGTCCTTGGTGGCGACCTGCTCGAACACCGCGATCGGATGATCCTTGGGCACCACCACCACCGGCACCTCGCGGTAGAGCGGGATGGCGTTCATGCCGTCGCGGTCGATGGGCAGGCGCACGAAGCACATGTCGACCGTCCCCTCGCGCAGCGCCGCCTCCTGCTCCTTCATCGGGATCGGCGTCAGCTCCAGCGCGATGTCCGGGAACCGCTCGGCCCAGATGCGCTCCCATTTGGTGACGGTGACGCCGGGCACGAAGCCGACGCGCAGCCGTTCCACCGTGTCCGCCTCGCGCACCGGTTCCGGCACGGCCGCGATGATCTCGCGGGCCTCGGCCAGCAACTCCGTCCCGTCCGCGCTCAACTGGGTCGGTTGTGCGCCCGGCACAAAGAGTTTCGTGCCCAGCTCCTCCTCCAATTCGATGACCGTCGCGCTCAACCGCTGCCGCGAGATGCCGAGGCCACGCGCCGCCCGGGCGAAATGCAATTCCTCGGCAACCGCGACGAACCAGCGCAGGCTCGTCACGTCGATGGACTCCAACCGGCTCATGGTGCCCAGGTTATTGCACCGGCCAGCAGCTTCGCCGCGCCCGCCCGATACCCTGGAGTGGTGAGCCCGGACAAGAACCCCCAGACCATGAAGCCGCTGACCGCGGCCGACAAGCTCGGCATCTACCTCCCGGCAACCCCCGAGGAGTTCCGGAACTCACCCGTCACCCGCGCCCAGCTCGAGGAATTGCGCGCCAACCCGCCGCAGTGGCTGGTCGAACTGCGTCAGAACGGCCCGTTCCCGCGTGACGTGGTGGCCCGCAAGCTCGGCATCTCAAACTCCGGCCTGGCCCGCAACGAGGTGTCGGACTCCCTCGATGCGGAAGAGATCGCCGCCCTGCTCGCCGATCCGCCCGCGTGGCTCGTTCAGGAACGCGAGAACCTGATCGAGGTCCGCAAGGAGGCCGAACGGGTCAAAGAGAAGGAGGCCGCCCGTCGCGCCGCCTCCAACCGGCCGGCCAAGAACCGCTTCGGCACCAAGTAGCGCCCGGTAGCCGGGCCGGAGCGGCCCGGCCCCGGCATCCGCATCACTATGCTCGGATCATGGGTTTGGACATCGAGATCAGCCGTGGCCGGTTGCCGCGCGGCATGCACGGGCTCGATCCCGCCGATGTCGTCCACTCCCAGCGCATGCGCATGTACTTCGGTGTCCTGGAAGCCGTCTCCGAGCGCGGCTTCGGCGCCACCACGGTCGCCGATATCGTGGCCCGCGCCAATGTCTCCCGGCGCACCTTCTACCAGCAGTTCAAGGGCCGTGACGACTGCTTCGCCGACGCCTTCGACGCGGCCGTGGAGCTGGTCCTCGGCTACCTCGACGAGAGCATCCGCGACACCCCGCACACCGACTGGCGCGCGCTCATCCACACCACACTGCGCGAATACCTGCACCACCTCGCCGAGAACGGCTACTGCGCCCGCGCCCTGCACATCGAGGCGCTCGTCGCCGGGCCGGTGGTGGCCGAGCAGCGACGGCACATGAAAACCCTGCTGGCACAGCGCATGCGGGCCGCCTTCCAGATCGGGCGCGGCGTCGGCGACATCCCCGTCGCGGTCCCCGACGAGACGTTCGAATCGCTCATCGGGGCCATCGACGACCGGATTCGCGACTGCATGCAGATGCGCGGGCCCGAGGCGCTGCCCGCGCTGCTGCCGCACCTGTACCAGATCACGCTGGCGCTGTTCGGGACTCCCGCCTGGGAGCCCGAATCACACAGCGGCACACCGTGATCAGTCCGCGATACGGCGCAGCACCCGATCCACCAGATCCGGTGCGGCACCCAGATAGTTCTCCGGACGCAGCAGCTCGGTGAGCTCCGGTTTGGTGAGATGCACCGCGATATCCGGGGATTCCGACAGCACATCGGCCAGCGCCCGCGTCGAGGACTGCGCCTCGAACGCGGCCGACTGCAACGCCTTCTTCGCGATCGGCTTGCCCAACAACGGGGCCAGGCGGATCGAGAGCCGCTCGGAGACGATCTGCCCCTCGGTGAGTGACAGATTCTCGGTCATCCGGTCGGCGTCGGCCATCAGCCCCGCCGCCAGCTCCACCGCCGTATGCGCCGCACCGCCGACCAGCAGCAGGCACTCCCGCAACGGCTGCCACTCCGCGTGCCAGGCCCCGGCCGGGCGCTCGTCCTCGGCCAGCAACGCGCCGAACAGCGTCGAGGCGAGTGCGGGGACTTGCAGGGCCGCCGCGCGAATCATGGTGCTCAACACCGGATTCCGCTTCTGCGGCATGGCGGAGGACTCGCCGCGGCCGACCGCGGCGGGCTCGAACAGCTCGGCGGTCTCGGTACGGGACTGGGAGATGACATCCACCGCCAGCTTGCCCAGCGTGCCGGAGGTCACCGCCAGCGCCGACGCCAGATCCGCGATCGGGGTGCGCACTGTGTGCCAGGGCGTCGCGCGCACGGTGAGCCCGAGCTCGGTGGCGAACTCGCGGGTCAGGCGCTCCACGATCTCCCCCGCGGGCGCCCGCGAGAGCTCCGAATCGGCGCAGCGAGCGCACTCGATATAGGAGGCCAGTGTGCCTGCCGCACCGCCCAATTGGACCGGCAGCGTCTCGCGCACCCGGGCCAGCCGCTCCCGCGCGTCCAGCAGGCCCTGGATCCACACCGCGACCCGCGCGCCGAAGGTCGTCGGCACCGCGTGCATGGCCAGGGTGCGGCCCGCGATCGGCGTGCTCCGATGCCGCCGCGCCAGCTCGGCCAGCGCGCCCACGATGGTGTCGAGGTCGGCGATCACCACGCCCAGCACCCGGGAGGCGATCACCATGGTCGCCGTGTCGAGGATGTCCTGGCTGGTGGACCCGTAGTGCACGTAGTTGGCGCTCACCGGATCCACCTCCGCGACCGCGTCGTGCAGGCGTTCCACGAAGGTCACCACCGGATTGGCCGCGCCGCGCGAGGCCTGCGCGATCTCCCGCGCGTCGAACTCGTGCTCGCGCACCGCGGTCGCCAGATGACCGGCCACCGCCTCGGGCACGATGCCCAACGTGGTCTGCGCGCGCACCAGCGCCAGCTCCACCTCGACCATGGCCTCGATCCAGGCGTCGTCGCCCAGCAGCGACTCCACCGGCGTGCCCACCCCGACCGGGGCCAGCAGCCCGCACTCCACCGTCATCTCCTGCCTTTCACACTCGTCCACCAGTTCGGAATGCCGCTGCACCCCGGGCAGATTCGGGGCCGGACCCTCGTAGCGGTGCGCGGTCAGCAGTTCGCGGGCGATGGCGTCACCGTCGGCCAGGGTCACCGAATTGACGCCGGGGCGCGGACCCGCCGCCGTCACCCAGCGCACCGCCTCGGTCGGCACCCCGAACACGTAGCGGCGCTGATGGATCCGGCCGAACACATCCACCGGATGATGCGTGCCCGGCGCGATGGCCAGGCCGCCGGTGCGATAGCGGCTGCCGTCCGGCGAACCGATCACGTAGCCGCGCACCTCCTCGCGGCGCAACAGATTGCGCAGCAACGGATCCGCGGTGCGATGCAGGTCCGGTGCGGGCATCCAGGCATCGATGAGGGAACGTGCCGTCATCACCGAATCGCCCACCAAGGGTGAATCAGCCACGAAGCACTCGCGCCTGGTGTCCGCCCGGACCCGCATGCCCGGACCGGCGACTCGCACCACACCCGCGCGAATCAGTGCCGCCAGTTCCGAAATCCGGTGCGCCGGTGGGCCGATGGACAGGAAGGCGTTCATCGGCGTGTACCAGCGGTCCAGGTCGTCGCGGTAGGAGGAACCCGCGATACCGCCGTGATCGACCACCAGCCGCACCTCGTTGCGCAGGTCGCGCAGCACGTCCAGGGCCGACTTCACCGGGCCGTGCAGATTGCCCAGCCGGGCCTGCTGGACATCGGTGTCGAGGTAGGCCAGCAGCCAGGTGTGGAAGTCGCCGGGATCGGTGAAGCAGCGGCCGCCGGTCGGGTCGGCCAGGGCGTTCCAGTCCCAGCGGTCCTGCGGCGCGACACCGAAGCGGTTCAACAACTCTTCGGTGTCCTCGGGAGTCTGCGCGATCAGGTAGCGGTCCCGGAAGGACGCCAGGCGATGCGGGCTCACCCGATCGGCGATCAGCCGGGTGTAGTACACCGACTCGACCTCCCGGGCGATGCACGGCCAGACATCGCGGCGGAAGGAGACGTCACCGTGCTTCTTGGCGCGCCAACGCAATCGGGCGATGCGATCGGCGTTCAGCAGCAGCGGCTCGTAGCGGCCGTCGACGCCCTTCTGATGCTCGCCGCGCGCATGATGCGGGACGCCGCGACGGCAACCGGCGATGATCTCCGGTTCCCGGCCCGACGGAATGTACTCCAGGCCGCAGTCGGATTCCTTGAAGCGGCCGCCGCGGCCCGCGGTCAGCATGGCCAGGTAGTCGAAGAAGGTGAGTCCCAGCCCGCGGATGATGACCGGCTCGCGTTCCGGGATGCGGTCCGGATCGATATCGGCGGCGTTTCCGGGCGGAAAGTAGCTCAGCCCCAAGCGGTCCGCGGCCTCGGACAGGGAGCCGGACGCGGCGGGCGGGACCTCACCCAGGTGGCCCTGGGTGAGCACGACCGCGTGCAGGCCGCGCAGGCGTTCACCGGTGCTGAGATCCAGCTCCTGCAATCCGCCGGGGCCGTCGCGCAAATCCAGGGCGGTTGCCACTATTTCGCGCACTCGCGCCCATTCGGCATATCGGTCGCGGGTGCGTTCGTACGCCCAGCGCAGGTAATGGCCGTAATAGGCCCGGGGCGGATAGGTTTCCGGGGCGATCCGCAAAGCCTGGTGAAATGCCTGGGCGGGCAGGCCCGCGAAATTGCCTATTTTCGCCAGGAAGTTGGACCATTCGTAGAGGCTGGGTCCGCGCTCCACCGGGCCCGCCATCTCGACGGTGTCGTCGGTGAATATGGTGACCTGCTCCGCGACCGTGTTCATGAGCAGGTGCGGAGACTGATCGGTGCGCCAGACCGCGCCGGTACCGGCGCGTTTCGAGTCGATGACCACCAACTCGACACCGGCGGTGAAACCTAGCTGCCTGGCATTGGCGCAAATCCGTTCGAAGACATTCAGACCTCGCGGCCCCATTCCGACTATGGCGATTCGCAAAACATTGTCGAGCATGCAAACTCACCGATCGCGCTCGATTAGCCGTGACCGAATCCGGACACTCCGCCGACATTAGACCCGGCAGGTCAAGCGCTCAAGAATGAGCGGTATGCTACGTCTGGTTAGCGAGATTTGTCGAAATATAGTTTGCTGGACCAAGATTCACAGCAAACTTCTTCGAGCGCCGGTCGAGCGCCTCGGCCACCAGGGCCAGCAACAACGCCGACGCGGCCAGCCCCGCACCCACCCAATTCGGTGCGGTATAACCGAATCCCGCACCGATAACCAGACCGCCCAGCCACGCCGAAATCGCATTACCCAGATTGAATGCGCCGATATTCATCGCCGAGGCCAGCGTCGGGGCGGCGTACGCCTGATCCAGCACCCGCTTCTGCAGCGACGGCACGGTCGCGAAGCCCAGCAGACCGATCGCGAAGATCGTCACGGCCGCCGCCACCTTGCCGTGCGCAGTCACCGTGAACAGCGCCAGTGTCACCGCCAGCCCGGTCAGCGGCGCGACCAGCATGAGCAGTGGCGCGCGGTCGGCGAACCTGCCGCCCACCAGATTTCCCGCGAACATGCCCGCTCCGAACAGCACCAGCAGCCAGGTCACCGAGCCGTCACTGAAACCGGCGACCTCGGTCATCATCGGCGCGATATAGGTGATCGCCGCGAACACTCCACCGAAGCCGAGCACCGTCATGCCCATGGCCAGCAGCACCTGAATGTTCTTGAACGCGGCCAGTTCATGGCGCAGGTGCACACCCTCGGGCTTCGGCAGATCCGGCACCAGCTTGGCGACACCGGCCAGACCCGCCACACCGAGCGCGGCCACCAGCGCGAAAGTCGTTCGCCAGCCGAGACTCTGGCCCACGAAGGTACCCAGCGGGACACCCACGACGTTCGCGACGGTGAGCCCGGTGAACATCATGGCGATGGCGCCGGCCTTCTTGTCCGGTGCGACCAGATCGGCGGCCACCACCGAGCCGATGCCGAAGAACGCGCCGTGCGCCAGCGAGGCCACCACCCGGCCCAGCAGCATGACGCCGAAGACCGGGGCGAGGGCGGACAGCAGGTTTCCGGCGATGAACAGTCCCATCAGCAGCATGAGCATGCGCTTGCGGGAGACGCGGGTGCCGAGTGCGGTCATGACCGGCGCGCCGAGCATGACACCCAGCGCGTAACCGGTGACCAGCCAGCCCGCCGTGGGGATGGAGACGCCGAAGTCCCCCGCGACCTCGGGCAGCAGACCCATGATCACGAATTCCGTGGTGCCGATCCCGAAGGCCCCGATGGCGAGGGCTAGCAGCGCGAGTGGCATGGGTACACCTTCCGAGCACAGGGTTGCAGAAGCGTTTTACAAGCGCTCACAATAATTGCAGACGCGGACTAATTGCAAGCGCTGGCTATTGCAGACGTGGGCTATCCTGGTGCGAGACCCTTCCGACCTGAGGAAACGCCATGACCGCCACCGACCCCGCCATGACCGCCCTGGCCCAGGGCTGGTGCGCCCTCTCCCTCCTGCACGGCACCATCGACGCCCACATCGAACGCGCCCTGCAAGCCGCCCACGGCCTCAGCGTCCGCGAATACTCCCTGCTCGACGTCCTGTCCCGTCAGCACGACGGCAAGGGCGGCATGCTCCAGATGAAGCAGGTCGCCGACGCGATAGTCCTCTCCCAGTCGGCCACCACTCGCCTGGTCACCCGCATGGAGGACCGCCACCTCCTCTCCCGCTACCTCTGCCCCGACGACCGCCGCGGCATCTACACCAAGGTCACCGACACCGGCCACGCCCTCCTCGAAGCCGCCCGCCCCACCAACACCACCGCCCTCCGCGAGGCCCTCACCGAAGCCGCGAAGAACCCCGAACTAGCCCCCTTGGTCCACACCCTCGAAACCCTCCACACCCCCGCCTGACCAGGCGCGGAGGCCGCTCCGACAGCCGAATCCCGCGAGGATGATGTCGGATCTCGTTGTCCGCCAGTAGATTCGAGGGATGCCTGTAGGACATCTCGGGATCAATGTCAGCGATCTGGCCAGGGCGCGCGAGTACTACGACGAGCTCATGCCATTGCTGGACTACGAGCCGTTGCTGGTGGATGAGGCACAGTTCGCGTACTGGCCCGCGGCGCGCAAGATCGGGACGTATCTGTTCTTCTACCCGGCCGAGACGGGTGAGTACTCGCGGGCGCTGCCGGGGCTACAGCATCTCGCGTTCATGGTGCCCACGCGCGCGGCGGTGGATCGGGTGCATGTGTGGGCGGCGGGGCGCGGGGATGAGATCCTGCACGCGCCACGGGAATTCCCGCAGTATCCGCCGCCGTACTACGCGACCTTCTGGAACGGCTTCGACAGGATCATGATCGAAGCCGTGTGCCACAAGGACGCGTGATCGTCAGCAGTAGTAGCAGACGCCGTTCGCGGGGAGCTCGGTGAAACACGAGGCGCAGGTGGCCTTGCGGGCCTCCGGGTCCGGCTTCGCCGCGGCGACCGGACCGGCCGCGGTGACGCGCCGGGGAGCGCCGCCGTTGCGCGGGATCAGCGGCGGGATGCCGCCGTCGGACGGGATCTCCGCACCGTAGGCCGCGTAGCACTGCCAGCGGGCGTAGGCGGCGTGCACCTCGAGGTCGGCGGGGATCGGCAGATGCGCCAATTCCAGGACGTACTTGTAGCTTTCGGTGACCTTGTGATTCTGCTTGACGCAGAGCGCGGTCAGCGGCGGCTCGCCCGCATTGTGGCTGCGCCGCGCCACCTTGCGCAGGATGGCGTCCATCCAGGTGCGGGTGGGCGCGTCGGTCCGGATGCCGGACATCTCCTGGATCTGCTCGGCGAGTTCATTGACGGTGACGAAATGCCCGTAGCCGGTGGCGGTTTCGGCCAGCACTTCGTGAGCGGCCAGCGCCCACGCGATCGAAGCGTCGCGGAAGGTCACCGCCTCGTGGTCGTTCGTCCGCCAAGCACCCGAAGTCATCGCAACATCCCTCATAGCGAAGACCAAATTAGCGCCCGCAGCCGCGACACGCCAATTCCCTTTGGCCATATCGCGTTTCAGTTTGGTCACACTCCCGACGAGTGAGGTATCGCCCCTCTCGAGCTCTCAGAGCTGCGCCCCGAACCCGGAGCATTCGTGGGGGCTCCGCCCCCACACCCCCGAAGAAGGGAGAAACGGGGGCTCCGCCCCCGAACCCCCGAAAGGGTCGGCGTCAGTTCGCGGTCTCGGA
>NZ_JBSGBY010000307.1:0-10069 GCF_053601505.1 Nocardia sp. NPDC004722 | reverse complement strand
ACACCTCGGAACCGTGGTCCTCGCTGTGATGGCGGGCCGCGGTGAACGACAGGTCCGCGTAGCGCAGCGCAATGTCCATGGCATGACGCAGATTCGAGCTGCTCATCAGCGCGAAGCCCAGCACGCCCAGCGACGGCGGATGGCACAGCAGCCCCGCCAGCAATCCCATGCCGGGTTCGTCGTCGACGGCGTCGACCACGTTCCGCATGACCGAGAACTCTTGGCCCATGGTGATTTCGGCCGACGGGTCGTGCAGATGACCCTCCCTGATGCCGGTGTCGCGCAGCACCTCCGGCAGCGGGATGCCCCGGCCCACCGCGAAATCGGCCAGCAGCGCGGTGCTGGTGATGGAACGAAGCGGAGCCAACTCTTCCGTCACTCAGGAAGTCTCGCAAACTTCGGGCGTCCCCATATCGGTTACCGGCCGGTAAGTTGCCTGGGTGCGGCCGATATTCGTCGATTCCTGGCCCATTGGGAGCTGGTCGGCCGAAACCCTCACCCATACGGTGAGATTCATGCGCATCGCGCGAAACTCCGAGATTCAGGTGCACAGGACAGCGACTCAGGTGCCGGATGCCGGAAAGGTCCGCCCGCCCATGCTCACCGTGATCGCACCCGCCGACGGCCGGGTGGTCGACACCATCGCCACCGAGACGCCCGCCGTGGTGCGTGCCATCGTCGAGCGGCTGCGGGACGAGGCCGCGCTCTGGCACTCGTTAGGGGTGGTCGGTCGGATCCATTGGCTGACAGTGTTCCGAAACTGGTTGCTGGACAACCGGGATGCCCTGGTCGCATTACTGGCAATGGAGACCGGCAAGACCGAGTCGGAGGCCGATGCCGAGTTCGGCCTGGCCCTCGATGCCCTCGACCACTATCGCGCGCACGGCGCGGAATTCCTGGGCGGACGACACCCGCAGGTCGCTCTGCGCCCGGGGGCGGCCATGCAGCTGGCCGTCGCGCAGCCGGCGGGCGCGGTGGTCGGGGTGATCGGGCCGTGGACCTACCCCCTCGCCTTGGCCCTCTTCGACGCCGTGCCCGCGCTGGTGGCCGGGTCCGCGGTGGTGGTGAAGCCGTCCTCGGAGACGCCGCTGACCCTGCGCGCGGTCACCGCGGGCTGGCGCGGCACCGGGGCCCCAGCGGTTTTCGAGACGGTGGCCGGGCACGAGGCCGGTCCCGCTGTCCTCGATTGCGTGGATTATGTCCGGTTCACCGGGAGCGTGGCGACCGGCAAGGTGGTGGCGCTGCGTGCCGCGGCCCGGCTGATTCCGTGCTGCCTGGACCTGGGCGGCAAGTCCGCAGCGGTCGTTTTGTCCGATGCCGACCTGGATCGGGCCGCCGCCAGCATTGCGCTGGGCGGACTGGCGAACAATGGGCAAAGCTGTAACTGCGTCGAGCGCATCTATGTCGAAACCCCCGCCTACGACGCCTTTCTCGACAAACTGGTGGCCGAGGCCGCCGCCTTCGGGCCGCTGCTCGGCGACGAGATCGGCACCGGCGTGATGACGTCGGCGGCCCACGTCGACCTGGTCCGCGACCAGGTGCGCGACGCCCTGCTCAAGGGCGCGACCCTGCGCTGCGGCGGCACCGGCACCGACCACGTCTTCGAACCCACCGTCCTCGGCGAGGTCGACCCCAGCATGGCGGTGCTCACGCAGCAGACCCTCGGCCCGGTGCTGCCGGTGGTCCGCGTCGCCGACGCGGGCGAAGCCTTCGACCTGGCCCGTCGCTCCCCGGCCGGACCTTGCCTGAGCGTCTGGACCGCAGACACCGTGACCGCCTCCCGCGCGATCGGCCGCTTCGCCCCGGCCCGCGTCGGCGTCAACGACATCTCCCCGCACGTGGCGCGGCCCGCACCGTTCTGAGCACGGGCGCCACCGCACCGGGTTCTACAGTGGACCGGTGGGAATCGAACAGGACACGACGCCGTCGACGCTGCTGCACATCTGCTCGCGGGACGAATGGGAATCCGCCCGCGCCGCAGGCGAATACCGTACCCCGGACCTCGGCGAGACCGGATTCATCCACCTGTCCGCGCCGTATCAGGCGCATCTGCCCGCCAATCGGATCTTCGCCGGGCGCACGGATCTGGTTCTGCTGCACCTGGATCCGGCCCGCCTGACCGCGCCCGTGAAGTGGGAGCCGGGCGTCCCCACCGACCCGGACTCCATGCTCTTCCCTCATCTCTACGGGCCGCTGGCACTGGATGCGGTGGTCGAGGTGACCGATTTCCGGCCCGGTCCCGACGGTTCGTTCGCCCCGCTCACGGCGAGTTGATCTCGCTGTTGATCTCGTCCGGGACATAGCTCCCGGGGATTCGGGCGGGTTGTCCTAGTCTGGACGTCGTGAACGTCGACGTGACAGCGCTGCCCGGAATCGGTGTACGCAAGGACTTCGAAGTCAGATCGGGCCGGCGGATCGGGGTGGTGGCGCACCGGGACGGCGGCATCGATCTCATCGTGTCGCAGCGGGACGATCCGGATGCCTGCCTGGCGCAGGTGCCGCTCACCCCGGACGAGGCCGCGGTGATGGCCAACCTGCTGGGCGCGCCGCAACTAGTGCAGCAGTTGCGGGAGGAGCACTCGGACCTACCCGGGATCACCACCAGACAACTCAGCATCAGCGGCAGCTCACCGTATCGGGGACGCCGACTCGGCGATACCGGGATGCGGACCCGGACCAAGGCGTCGATCGTGGCGATCATGCGGGCCGGGCAGGTGCAACCCTCACCGGGGCCCGACCAGGTGCTCGACTCCGGCGACATCCTCGTCGTCGTCGGCACCCCGCACGGGCTGGACGCGGCCGCTCGCATCCTGGTCGACGGCTGAACCGGTGGATTCGACCGGTCTAGCCCTGTTCGAACTAGGCGCGATCCTCTTCGCGCTCGGCATGCTGGGGCGATTGGCCGCCCGCTTCGGCATGTCGCCTATCCCGCTGTATCTCCTAGGTGGCTTGGCCTTCGGTGACGGCGGCATCGTGCGCATGCAGGCCGCCACCGAATTCGGTCACCTCGCCGGTGAGATCGGCGTGGTGCTGCTGCTGTTGCTGCTCGGATTGGAATACACCGCAGCCGAATTGGTGACCGGATTGCGCCGGGACTGGCTGGCGGGCCTGCTCGACATCGTCCTCAACGCCACCCCCGGCGTGATCGTGGCGCTCATGCTGGGCTGGGGTCCCGTCGGCGCGGTCACCATGGCGGGCGTCACCTATATCTCCTCTTCCGGCATCGTCGCCAAGGTCCTCAACGACCTGGGCCGATTGGGTAACCGCGAGACGCCGGTCATCCTCTCGATCCTGGTGTTCGAGGATCTGGCCATGGCGGTGTACCTGCCGATTCTCACCATGATGCTGGCCGGGCTGAGCTTCGTGAGCGGGCTGCGGTCACTGGCCATCGCGCTGGTCGCGATCACCGTCGTGCTCATCGTCGCGCTGCGCTACGGACGCTACGTCTCGGCCGTCGTCGACAGCGACGACCGGGAGGTGTTCCTGCTCAAGCTGCTCGGCGCGGCGCTGCTGGTGGCGGGCGCGGCCTCGGCGCTCAATGTCTCGGCGGCGGTGGGCGCGTTCCTGCTGGGCATCGCCATCTCCGGATCGACGGCGCACGAGGCGGCGAAACTCCTGGAACCGCTGCGGGATCTGTTCGCGGCCATCTTCTTCGTCGCCTTCGGGCTCAATACCGATCCGCGCGCGATACCGCCGGTGCTGGGCTGGGCGGTGCTGCTGGCGGTCGTGACGGCGTTGACCAAGATCGCCACCGGCTGGTTCGCGGCCTCGCGGCAGGGCATTCGCCGCATGGGCCGCGCACGTGCCGGTGCGGCGCTGGTGGCGCGCGGCGAATTCTCCATCGTCATTGCCGGACTGGCGGTTTCGCTGGGTCACGTGGACGGGCGGCTGGCCGCCCTGGCCTCGGCCTACGTGCTAATGATGGCGGTGCTCGGCCCGATCGCGGCCCGTGTCGTGGAGCCCGTCATCCGGCTGGTGCAACGCGACCGCGGCCGCATCGACCCGGTCCCGAGCTGAATCCGGTTCGATCCCGGCGGAATCCGGCGCGGCGGCCGAAGCAGGCATGACCGCGGCGGATTTCGCCCGGGCGGCCTTGCGCGCCCGCACGGCGACCAGGCGGTGCGAGAGCGCCACCGCGATAGCGCCCACTGTGAAACCGATGATCAGCGCGAAGAAGTGGCCGTAATCGGTGAAGGTGCGGCTGTCGTAGACGCCGTAGGCGTACCAGACCAGCATGCAGGCCGCCCACAGCCAGCGGGCCGGGCCGCGCAGCCGGAAGGTGATGGCGGCCAGCATGGCCGAGATCCCGTAGCTGGGGCCCACATCCGAGGCGAAGGCCACCCGGGTCGGGATGAGGTTTTTGTCGATCTTGTGCGCGATGCCCAGCACCGTGATCAGGGTGGCGCCCACATGCCCGACGGCCACCACGAAGATCCAGCGCAGCGAGCCCAGCCAGCGCTCGGCCAGTGCCATCAGCGTGACCAGGATCAGGATGTCGCCCCACGGGAAACCGCCGTCGGTCCAGAAGGCCGAGGCCAGCAGCACCTGGATCGGATCCTTCTGCATATTGCGCAGATTCGTCGACGCCGAGAAGATCAGCCGCCGTCCGACGATATCGCTGGCCCCGCGCAGCGTCCACCAGGTGATGAACAGCGTGAACGCGTAGGCGATACAGGCCGGCGTGACCGCCAGCAGATCGCGATAGGCCTGCACGGCGCGCCGCAGCCGGTGCGGCTGCGCCCACCAGACGACCAGGGCGCGTGCCTGTTCGCCGAGGTCGACGGTGCGCAGCCAGGGCGGCTCATAGGTGGCCAATGCCATTACCTGATGGTATCCCGAGGCCGGTTCGGCACGCGTAACGCGCATTAATGCCCAGGGAAAACGGTGGTTACGTCGCAGCAACATGGGCCCGGACGATCGGAGAGGTGATCTATCACCAGCGCCTGGGCGGCACCACCTACACCTTCGACGGTCTGGTCGATCTGCTGGCCAAGGCCACCCCGCGCCGCAGCGGCGACGAACTCGCCGGGTGCGCGGCACATTCCGACGCCGAGCGGGCGGCCGCGCAGTGGGCGCTGGCGGAGGTGCCACTGGACACCTTCCTCACCGACATGGTGGTGCCGTACGAGACCGACGAGGTCACGCGTTTGATCGTCGACAGCCACGATCGTGCTGCGTACCAGGCGATTTCCCATCTGACCGTGGGTGGGTTGCGGGATTGGCTGCTGGCCACCGCCGCCACCGCCGACGCCGCGGCCACCCTCGCCGCGGTCGCGCCGGGGCTCACCCCCGAAATGGTCGCGGCCGTCAGCAAACTCATGCGCAATCAGGATCTGATCGCGGTCGCGCACGCCGTGCGGGTGCGCTCCGGGTTCCGTACCAGCATCGGGGTGGCGGGCACGCTGGCCACCCGGCTGCAACCCAACCATCCCACCGACGATCCGCGCGGCATCGCCGCCGCGGTACTCGACGGACTGCTGCTGGGCTGCGGGGACGCGGTCATCGGGATCAATCCGGCCACCGATTCCCCGCGCGCCACCGCGGATCTGCTGTCGCTGCTCGACGAGGTGCGCCAGCGCTTCGACATCCCGACCCAGTCGTGCGTGCTCTCGCACGTCACCACCACCCTCGGTCTGATCGAGGCGGGCGCGCCGGTGGATCTGGTGTTCCAGTCCATCGCGGGCACCGAGGGCGCGAATTCCGGCTTCGGCGTGAACATCTCGCTGCTGCGGGAGGCCAACGAGGCCGGGCGCTCGCTGCGACGCGGCACCGTCGGCGACAATGTCATGTACCTGGAAACCGGTCAGGGCTCGGCGCTCTCGGCCGGTGCGCACCTGGGCACCGGCGGTCGGCCCGTCGATCAGCAGACCCTCGAGACCCGCGCCTACGCCGTGGCCCGCGACCTGGACCCGCTGCTGATCAACACCGTCGTCGGGTTCATCGGCCCCGAATACCTCTACGACGGCAAGCAGATCATCCGCGCCGGGCTCGAAGACCACTTCTGCGGCAAACTCCTCGGCCTCCCGATGGGCGTCGACGTCTGCTACACCAACCACGCCGAAGCCGACCAGGACGATATGGACACCCTGCTCACCCTGCTGGGGACCGCGGGCTGCGCCTTCGTCATCGCCGTCCCCGGCGCCGACGACGTCATGCTCGGCTACCAATCCCTCGCCTACCACGACGCCCTCTACGCCCGAAAAGTCCTGAACCTCACCCCCGCCCCCGAATTCGCCGCCTGGCTCGACCGCCTCGGCATGATCGACCCCACCGGCCGCATCCTCCCCACCCCACCCCTGTCGTCCCCGCTGCGCGCCCTGGCAGCCAAGGAGGTGGCGGCGTGACGACGGAAGATATTGCCGCGCAGGAGTTCTGGGCGGGGTTGCGGTTGACGACGCAGGCGCGGATCGGGCTCGGGCGGGCGGGGGACGGGCTGCCGACGCGGGAGGTGTTGGAGTTTCGGGCCGCGCATGCGGCGGCGCGGGACGCGGTGCACAATCCGCTGGATGTCGCTGCTTTGGCCGCCGCGGTGGCGGAGTTGGGGGTGGGGGAGCCGGTGCATGTGCGCAGCTTGGCGGCGGATCGGTCCGAATACTTGCGGCGTCCCGATCTCGGGCGGCTGCCCGGCAGTGTCGAATCGGTCGTGGCCGATCGGGTCACGGCGGAGCGGGGTATGACGGATCGGGTCGCTGCGGCGAATTCGCCTGGAGCGCGGACCATCTGGTCTGGCGAGGGGCTCGGATGCGGGGACGGCGCTGGTACGACCGGGAGCCGGGCGGACGCCGGGGACCTCCTCGCCGGGGTGCCGTACAGCGGCGCGGACGTGGGATTCGTGCTGGCCGACGGGCTTTCGCCGCGGGCACTCGCTGATCACGGGGTGCCGATGCTCGCGGCGTTGATGGCGGCGCTCGGTGACCGCTACACCTTCGCGCCGCCGGTGATCGCCACCCAGGCGCGGGTGGCGCTCGGTGATCACATCGGTGCGGCGCTCGGCGTGACCACGGTGCTGGTGCTCATCGGGGAACGGCCCGGTCTGTCGGTCGCCGACAGCCTCGGCATCTATCTGACGCATCTCCCGCGGCCCGGCCGCGCCGACGCCGAACGCAACTGCGTGTCCAATATTCATCCGCCCGAGGGCCTCACCTACGCGCGCGCCGCGCAGGTCACCACCGCCCTCGTCGACGGGGCGCGTCGACTCGGCCGCTCCGGCGTGGACCTCAAGGACACGTCCGCCGACCCGGCGCTCGCGCCCGGTACGGACGTCGGTGCGGACTCATCGATCGGAGCCTCGGACTCGCCGATCGGGGTCGCGGACTCATCGGTTGTGCTCGCGCGGCCCGTCTCAACGCCGCTCGTCCTCGACGCGCACACCGGGAATGCGACGGCCTCCCGCACGCCGCTGACCTTGGACGCGGTCGATCCCACCTGAATCCGCGTGCCCCGGAATGAAACAGGCGGTCCGGTCGGGACGATCGACGGGGGAGTAACCCGGTCGTCGAGGAGGTCGTTCATGTCCATCGGTCTGCGAATGCTCGGCGTGGGTGTCGGTGTGGCGACGACGCTGGTCGTTCTCCCCGCGGCGCACGCCGACGACCTGCCCGCGTCGGCGTTGACATTGACCGTCGCGCAGGGGGAATCGCTCGAGACCGCCTCGAGCCAGCGGTCGGTCGTGCTGATCTGCGCGCCGACCGTGCTGGGCACGCATCCAGCCGCCGCCCCGGCCTGCGACGAGTTGAACACCGCCGGAGGCGATTTCGAGAAGCTGCACGGCCGTCCGATGCGCTTCTGCCCGATGATCTACGACCCGGTGACGGTCGCGGCCGACGGCATCTGGCAGGGGAACCCGGTCAGCTACCGGCACACCTACCCCAGCATGTGCGCGGCCGAGAACCGCAGCACCTCCGTCTTCGAATTCTGAACCCTGACGTTTCCGAACCCTGCCGCCTGTCGCCGGGGCCCGGCCACGCGCGCATGACTAGGGTCGAGCCCATGGTGCGCGAGGTGCAGCCGGGATGAGGACTCGAGGTGCGGTGGCGGTGCTGGCGGGTGCGGCGGTGCTGGTGCCGCTGACCGGGTTCGCCGGGTACACCATGGGCCGCGCGCGCACGGCTCCCCGCCCCGGAATGGAAGTGGTGGTCGTGCTCGGCTGCCGCCTGCGCGACAACCGGCCCGCCCCCATGCTGACGCGTCGGCTCGACCGCGCCCTCGAACTGGTCGCGGCCGAACGCGGCCGGGGCGGGACGCCGCTCATCGTGGTGTCCGGCGGACAGGCCGGCGGGGAATCCGTCACCGAGGCGGACGCCATGGCGGATTACCTGGCTGCGCAGGGCATTCCACCCGAGGTTGTCGTGCGCGAGGACCGCTCCCGCAACACCGAGGAGAACCTGCGCTACACCGAGCGGGAACTGCGGCGGCGCGGCATCGATCCGGCCGCGGTGCGGATCACGGTGGTGACCAGTGACTTCCACGTGCTGCGCACGCAACGCCTGGCCCGGCTGCTGGGACTGCGCGCGCAGGTGACCGGGGCTCGGACCGCGCGCCTGCTGCTGCGCAGATCCTTCCTGCGCGAATTAGTCGCAGTGCTGGCGGCTCCCGCGATCACCGCCGCCCGGGCCGCCCGCGGCGAGGCCCGGGAGGAGCGTGGCGAGCTCTAGGAGGCGTGGGGCGAGCCGAAGCAGGCAAGGGGCGAGCCGCGGAAGGTGCCGATCGGTGACGACTAGGGTCGATCCCATGGATCGCCGGATATTCGCTCTGTGCCTGATTCCCGCCGGGGCGGCGGTGCTGATGGAGTGGGAGGCGTCCGGCAGCGCGGGGCAGGCGGCGGTGGATCTGCTCGGCGTGGCGGCCGGGACCTGGGCCTGCGTGAGCGCCGCGAGCCCGCGACCGGAACCGGTCCACCGGCAGCGTGCGGTGCTGATCGGGCTGGCGGCGACCATCGCCGTCATAGTGGCGGTGGGCAATTGGCCGACCGGGTATTCGCCGTGGGCGACCGGGTCGGTATGGGTGACGATCATCGCGTGCGGGGTGGTGGCCTCCCGCGTCAGCGAGATCGCCGACATATTGCTGGCCGGTGCGCTCGTGGCCGTCGCGGTCGGGTCGACCTTCTCCGTCGGTCATGCGCGTGACGGCGTGCTGCCGCTGGCCGTGGCGGTACCGACCATTACCGCGCTGGGTATCGGACTGCTGGTGCGGTCGCATCGGCAGCGTGTGGTGGCCGAGCGGACGGCGGCGGTGGTGGGGGAGCGGGCGCAACTGGCCCGGGAACTGCACGACGTGATCGCGCACGAGGTGATGGGCATGGTGGTGTTGTCACAGGCCGCCCAGGCCGGGGCCGACGAGCGAATGCGGCCGGTACTGGCCCGGATCGAGGAATCCGGGCGGCGGGCGCTCGACGACATCCGGGCCATGGTGGCCAACGCCGGGCGCACGGCCGCGCGCGACACGCACGATCTGCGCGACCTGGTCGATCGATTCTCCGAAACCGTTGCCGCGCAGGTGGTTACCGTCATCGATCCGGCGGTGGCCGCGCCCCGGGTTCCCGATGCGGTACTGCTGGCCGCGCATCGAATCCTGCTGGAGGCGTTCAACAATGTCCGCCGCCACGCCGCCGACGCGACCCGGGTCGAGGTCGAAGTGGGTATCGAGGGTGGTGAGGTGTGTATTCAGGTGTGCGACAACGGCTCCGGAAACGGCGGGATCGGCGGCGGCACCGGGTTCGGCCTCACCGGTCTGGCCGAGCGGGCCACCGCGGTCGGCGGCACCGTGAGCGCCGGGCGGCACACCGACGGGCGATGGCGGGTGGCGGCCAGGCTGCCCCTCGGCGAGAACACTGGAGGGACACGATGATTCGGGTAGTGCTCGCCGACGATCAGGACATGGTGCGCATGGGCTTCGCCATGATCCTCGACGCCGCGCCCGATATCGAGGTGGTCGCGCAGGCCGCCGACGGAGTACAGGCCATCGAGGCCGTCCGCGAACACCGGCCCGACGTGGCCCTGCTCGACATCCGCATGCCACGCCTCGACGGGCTGGAAGTGTGCAAGCGCGTCAGCGGCGACACCCGCGTCGT